>JBLFXD010000067.1:0-14150 GCA_047611045.1 Planctomycetaceae bacterium
AGTCAAAGATTTCTGGCTCAAGCACGAAGAACGCACCGTTGATCCAGTCGTTGGTCTGCTCGGGCTTTTCGTGAAAACTCCTCACCGAGGTGCCCGACAGATCGAGGCAGCCGAACCTTCCCGGAGGATGCACAGCCGTCACGGTCGCCAGTCGACCGTGTTCGCGATGAAAGGTCAGCAACGCGTCCAGATCAACGTTCGAAACTCCGTCGCCCCAGGTCAGCATGAACGTCTCGTCGCCAACGAACGGCTGCAGTCGTTTGATGCGTCCGCCAGTGTTGGTCTTCTCGCCCGTGTCGACCAGATCGACGAGCCAGTCCGAGGTCGCCAGCACCGTTTGCGGCTGCGAGATGTGACCGTTTGCAAAGTCGACGCGCACGCTGCCGGCTGAAGCGCATTCTGAAACAAAGAAGTCGCGAATCATCTCGCCTTTGTATCCCAGAGCGATCGCAAACTCGTCGTGTCCGAAGCTGGCGTAGTGCTGCATGATGTGCCAGAGAATCGGTCGACCGCCGATTTCGACCATCGGCTTTGGACGCGCGGCAGTTTCCTCTGAGAGTCTAGTACCGGCTCCACCGGCCAGAATGGCGACCTTCATGTCGTGTCCTCTCTGCATTCTCAGGCAATGAGTAGTTTCAGGCGGCCTTTGTGACACCATCATCGGATGGCACGACAGACGCCGGTTCATCAATGACGCGGATGTCGTTCGGGCCGTTGATCTCAAGAGTCGATCCACGCCAGGCGACTCGCTTCAGAAACGTGGCCTGAAGGACGGCGATCAGCTGAACGATTTGCGTGACTGGAATCGCGAAGAAGACGGGAATCGACGTCCACCACGAATAGCGCTCGACGTCCTGCCCGGCGTGACGCAAACGAGTTCGAATCCGAACTTCCATCAGACCAGTCAACGCGGTGAGGATCGCCAGGTAACTGCTCAGCCCACCGACTGCCCACCACGCCGCAGAAGTCGCTCCGAGGTAATAGCAGACCGGACCGAGCACGGCGGCGGCCAGCATGGTGGCCACAAACACGCTGGTGTGCAGAACGATGAACGGCCAGGCCGGGTTATAAAGCCGAGCCCACGTCAACTGTCGCCGGATCCAGTTCACGGCGAACGGCAGCGAGAAAGTTCCACGATTCACCATCATCAATGACGGCACGTAGTGAACCTTCAGCCCGAGCTGACGCATTTCGTTGGTCGTGTGCATGTCGAGAGCTGCCACTTTTGCCCACTTCGCAATGAGCCCTCCGCGACGAATGGTGCTCGTACGAATGGCATAGCAGCCACCCCACGGCATGCTGAGGTGATACATGACGCTGATCGCCGCGACATTCCAAAGGTGAGCCGCGAGTGACCCCATCGTCGACCGAGGCGGAATGAACCAGCGATTGCCGGTCGAGACTCCAATCTTTGGGTCTCTGACGAGCGGCGAGACAATCTCTCGCAGCCAGTTTTCGTTGGTGACGACATCGCCGTCAGCCATCGCGACGACCTCAAATGAGTCGTCCAGTTCACGAATTGCCTGCACCACTTTGCTGTTCGTGCAGTTGACGATTCCGTTTTCGGGAACGTCCTGAAATTCGAGCATGCGAGCGTGTGTCGCTTTTGAATCTCGAATCGAATGTTCAACCAGTTCCCAGGCGGGATCGCTGACCGAGTCCACCACGAAATGAACTTCGTAGTCCGGATAATTCTGCGTCAGAAGACGTCGGAGTCCTTCGGCAAGTTGAGGGTCCGTCCCCTTGAGCCCCATCAATAATGCCGTCCGCGGCAACGCTGCGTCGTCAACCCTCGGGGCGACGTGAGTCGGAATCCTGAACACTCGCGAATGTGCAACCGTCCAAACGGCGACCGCCGCAGTGGACACCATCAACGCAAGACCGCTCAGAAAGGCGACTGACTCCAGCATCGGCAGATTGATGACTTGACCTCCGTGTCAGAATTGACCTGGCTGGATTCCCGCTGCATCCTTAGGCACTTGGACCGGCCCGTACAAAGGGAGCGATTCGCCAGATGGCATGACACCACAGATCGTCACGGCGGGAGCGTTGCTCATAGTCGGAACTTCCGGATTGATCGCGAATCGTTCCCATCCGTCACCGCATCCCCCACCGTCGGACTAACCGTCACGCTTTGACACGTCGGCAGTCACGACAGTTCCCCGCTTGAAGGCTGACGGAAGGTGTAGGAGTTCTTATCCTGAACCAGACTCTGGTGCATTCCCCCGTAATTCGGACTTGCGAACGATGAAAACGGCGACGAAAAGACGGACAAACGCCACACGAAGGTTGCCGCCGCCCCTACTGCTACTTTCATTCATATTCTTCGTTGTCGCTGCAGACTCGAAAGCTGCTGACTCGGAGTTCGCACCAGACGACGCAGGCTTTCAGCGAATCATCGAACCATTCTTCAAGCAGCACTGCGTGAGGTGTCACGGCCCCGGAGAAGCAGAGGGCGAGTTCCGGGTCGACACGCAGGTAAATGCTGACCTTGTGGATGTCGTCGTCAAAGCCCGTTGGGGCGAAGTCATCAACGTCCTGAACAGCCACGAAATGCCGCCCGAGGGCGAGCCGCAACCAAATCAGAAAGCTGTCGCGGTGGTCGTCGACTGGATCACTCAGCAGATGGCTCGAGCCGAGCTTCATCGTCGAGACTCGGCAATCATCCTGCGGCGGATGAACCGCGCGGAATACCGAAACACCATCCGCGACCTCATCGGCGTCGACTTCGATCCGTCGCGGTTTCCACAAGATCCCCCGACCGGCGGATTCGACAACAACGGCGGCGCATTGACGCTCTCGCCGCTTCACCTGGAACTCTACTACCAGTCTGCGCGGGAGATTTTCGATCTCGCCCTGGTCGAAGGTCCGCAACCATCCAGCATCCGCTGGCGATTCGAACCCGAATCAGGAGACTCCGATTCCAACCGCGTTACGTACGACGGGCAGCGACTGATCGTCAACGGTGGTAAGGATCGAGCCAAGAATGGCTTCAAGGTGATGCACCATGAGAATTGGGATCGGCGACTGAACGCTCGCGATTTTGCACTGCCTTACGAAGGCGAATACATCATCCGAATTCGAGCCGCTGCCCACGTGCCGTCGCGCGATGATGTGGTGAAGTCAGCCCGAGGGTTCCTGAACCACCGACGCGACGAGCAGCTGCAGAAGAACCCCGCTGGTAAGAAATGGCTCGACGAGCAATTCGAGCGTGACCTCGATCACTTCCGCACCGACCGGATGTATGACTACGGCCCGCCGCGCTTGAAATTGCTGATCAACCTCGCTGGGCAACCGATCGTCGTGGGCGAGATCGACGTCGACGCTTCGGTGGCTCAGCCAAAGCTCTACGAAATGCGAACGCGAATGACGACGTCGAAAGCCGGGATCTCGATCAAGTATGCCTACAGCGTGCCGAAGGAACTCGAAAACTTCTGGATGCAGGGGCACGACAATTTCATGCGACCTGAATTGTGGGTCGACTGGTTCGAACTCGAAGGCCCCGTCTACGACGAGTGGCCACCCGCCAGCCACCGCCGAGTTCTCATCGACTCGCCACTGGCCGGTCGCGACGAACGCGGCTACGCCAGAGCCGTCATTCAACATTTCATGAAGCGTGCCTACCGACGACCTGTCAGCGATGCCGAAGTCGACGACAAGCTCGCTATCTTCGATCTTGTCCGAAGTGATGCTCCGTCGTTTGAAGAGGCGATCAAAACGCCACTCAGCGCCGTGCTGGTGTCACCACACTTTCTTTACCTCGCCGAGCCAACCGCCAGCAGTCAGACTGTCGCTGAGCTGAGTGCCCCGTCATCCGGTCGCGACATCCTTGACGCCTACGAACGAGTGCAGAGTCTCGGTCATCCCGTCCTCGGCCAGGTCCGAAGTTCGTCATCCGGGTCCTCGAAGTTCACAACAACCGAAACGAAACTATTCCGCCAGTTCGTCGACAATCGAGGACGCAAAATCCGAGGCCGGGTCGTCGGAATCGACGGCCTGAAAGCGAAACTCGAAAGCACCAACGGGGCCGTCTTTCTGGTGCCTCTTCGTGACTTCACCGCACGCGACCGGGCGTTGATCCGGGCTCTTGCCAAAGCTCTGCAACAACCAACTCCCGACACGGCACGATCCACATCCGCCGACAAACCCACCCCCGCACGACGACCAACTGCCAGCTCGGCAGCTTCGACATCGCCCCGCCCTTCCCTGCCTGCCCAATCAGGCGACCGCGTGACGACAGCATCACAGACGCCAGGACGACGACTCAACCCGTACGAACTGGCGAGTCGCCTGTCGTACTTTCTGTGGAGCACGATGCCCGACGACACGCTCTTCGAACTCGCCGACTCGGGCCGACTGACTGAACCCGCCGTGATCGTTCAACAGGTCGAGCGAATGCTGGCTGACGAGCGATCGTCCGCGTTCGTCGACAACTTCGCCGGACAATGGCTGAGTTTACGAGAGGTCGGCTCCAACCCACCGGCCAGCGATCTTTACCCCCGCTACGACCGCCATCTCGAAGTATCCATCGTCGAAGAATCCAAAGCCTTCTTCGCCGAGATCCTCAACAACGACCTAGACCTGATGAACTTCGTCAAGTCGGACTTTGTGGTCGTCAACGAACGCCTCGCACGTTACTACGGAATTCCTGGCGTTAAGGGCGACCACTTTCGCCGAGTCGCCGTGCCCGACGGAGTGCATCGAGGGGGCATTGTTACTCAGGCGTCGGTTCTCTCGGTCACTTCCAATGGGACCAGGACGTCGCCCGTCAAACGCGGCACGTGGGTGATGAAGAATCTGCTCGGCATCGATCCGGGCCTGCCCGTCGCCAACGCCGGTGACATTGCCCCGAAAGTTCCGGGACTCGACAAGGCAACGGTCCGTCAACGGCTTGAGATTCACCGGTCACTTCCGCAATGCGCCCGTTGCCACAACAAGATCGATCCACTTGGCTTCGCGTTGGAGAACTTTAACGCCGCCGGTGATTGGCGTGACCAGGAAGGATTCGGCTACAAAGGGCGAATCGGCAAGAACGATCCGGCGATCGACGCTTCGGCAAAGATGATCGACGGAACAGAATTCGTCGGTGTTGAGGGGCTGCAGCGTGTCCTTCTCCAGAAAGAAGACCTGTTCCTGAATTGCCTGGCCGGAAAGCTGTTTACTTACGCACTGGGTCGAGAACTGGGTGTCGCCGACCAGTTGCATGTCAAAGCCGCGGTCAATCACCTTTCCACAAACGATCGAACCATGAAATCGCTGATCGAATACGTAGCAATGTCTGAACCGTTCCTCTCCAAATAACAATCATTCTTACAACGGTAGGGCCGGTTCCTACCGGCCGGTGGGAACCGGCCCTACGAAGTGGGAACCGGCCCTACGAAGATTCACGAACACGTTTCCCACTGAATTCTAAAGGATGACCTCTGATGAGATTACTGCTGAGCGTTCTGGCGGTGCTGACCGCCGTTTCCGGACTCGATGAACTTTCCGCAGCGGACAAGCCGAACATCGTGATCGTCATCACCGACGACCAGGGTTACGGCGACCTGAGCTGCCACGGAAATCCAACTCTGAAAACGCCAAACATCGACAAGCTGCATTCAGAATCGGTGCGGCTGCTCGATTACCACGTCGCTCCAACCTGCTCGCCGACCCGAGCCGCCTTCCTGACCGGCCACTGGACCAACCGAACGGGTGTCTGGCACACGATCATGGGGCGGTCGATGCTTCGCGAGAACGAAGTCACGATGGGACAGATTTTCAAAGACGCTGGTTATTCAACCGGGATGTTCGGCAAGTGGCACCTGGGAGATAACTATCCGTTTCGTCCTGAAGATCGAGGCTTCGACGAAGTCATGCGTCATGGCGGCGGCGGAGTCGGTCAGACTCCCGACTTCTGGGACAACGCCTACTTCGACGGCAGCTACTTCCATAACTCGAAGCCGGAACCCGTCAAAGGCTTCTGCACGGACGTCTGGTTTGACTACGCCAAGAAATTCATCAAGTCGCAGAAGAAAGCCGGCAAACCGTTTCTGACGTACATCGCCACGAACGCTCCGCACGGCCCGATGCACGCCCCGCCGAGCTTCTCAAAACCGTACGAAAAACTTGGAGTTGGCACCGCTAACTTCTTCGGCATGATCGCCAACATTGACCGTAACGTGGGACTGCTTCGTTCCTTCCTGGACGACGAAGGCCTGACCGACAACACGATTTTCATCTTCACGACGGACAACGGGACGTCGGCCGGTGCCAACGTCTTCAACGCCGGCATGCGAGGTAAGAAAGGCAGCGAGTACGACGGTGGGCACCGTGTCCCGTTCTTTATTCACTGGCCGAACGGAAAGCTGACAGGCGGCCGAGACGTTGAACCAATCACCGCTTACGTCGACGTCGTTCCGACTCTGATCGAGATGTGCGATGTCGCCGCTCCTAAGGGCGTGAAGTTTGACGGCACGTCGATCAAGTCGCTGCTGCACGGAGTTGCGAAAGAATCCTGGCCGGATCGAATCCTCGTCACTGATTCTCAGCGTGTGAAAGATCCCATCAAGTGGCGAAAGAGTGCTGTCATGACGTCGCGCTGGCGTCTGAATAATGGCAAAGAACTTTACGACATGGATACAGACCCTGGGCAGAAGAAGAACGTCGCTGCCACAAATCCGAAAGTCGTCGACCGACTCACCAGCTTCTACGACGATTGGTGGACTGAACTGCTTCCAACATTCAAGCAGGACGTCGGCATCCATCTCGGCGCCGACGGTGGCAATCCAGCGACGCTGACATGCCACGACTGGATCACCACCGGATCGACTCCGTGGAACCAGTCACACGTCCGAATGGCTCAGAATTCCAAAGCCGTCACCGGATTCTGGAACGTGAAGGTCGTCGCCGACGGAAATTACGAAGTCCGCATTCGCCGATGGCCAGTCGAAACCGGAGCGGCGATCGATCAGAAACTTCCCCCTGGGGCCGATGTGCCTGGCCAGACTCCGTACCGCGCCAAGCCCGGTAAACCCGTTCCGGCCGTCAGGGCAACGCTGACCATCGGCGACGAAACATGGAAGTCGAGCAAGATCGCTCCCGGCGACCATGAAACGGTATTCAACGTCTCGCTGAAAGCTGGCAAGACTCGCCTGAGCAGCCTGTTCATCACAGCCGACGGCACCGAGTACGGCGGCTACTACGCCTACGTGAAACGGCTGAACTAAGGGATCGCTGCGAAATAAGAGCCACGTTTGTCGCCACGCTCGCCAGAGCGTGGATCGGCACTGGGTCCACCGTCTGGCAACGGGTGGTTACAGTCAGTTGCGGGTTTAATTTCATCGCCATCCCTAACACAAGAACGGTCTGGTCGATTTGACCAGGCCGTTTTTTGTTGGAGACGTCCGACCGATTTCGCAACTCAACCGTCCAACGCCTGAGACTGCACGTCTGCAAGCACGTGCTTGACACTGTAGTAATGGCATAACGCCACCGCCGAAGCATCGGCGACGTCGTTGGGTTCAAGCAGCTTCTTCAGCCGGAGTTCATGCTGAACAGCGTGCTGCATTTGCTCTTTGTTGGCGTGCCCGTTTCCCGTCAGCAGTTTCTTAATCTGCGTTGGCGTGTAATGAATGACCGGCAGTTTAGCTTCGGCTGCTGTCAGCAGAATCACGCCCCGAGCATGAGCCATCAGGATCGCGGTCTTCGGATGCGCCACGTGCGAGAATACCTGCTCAATCGCCATGACGGACGGCTTCATCTCCGTGATGACTTCCCGGAGACCGACCGCCAGTTCATGAACCCGCTCGGCCAGAGGCAAATCCTTCGTCGACCGAATCACTCCCCCTTCGCGTAGCACAGCTCCCTTGGTCGTTCGCTCAATAATCGAATAACCGGTCCGATTGAGCCCAGGATCAATCCCCAAAACCCGCACGTGGCGTGCTGCTGGCCTGGCCGATTCTGACTTGTTGGCTACGGGTTCGATCATTCGAAAACTGATCCAAAGTAAATCGCGTAAGCATTTCTCAAAAATATCTCTCCGCGTCTTCCTCAGCGAACCTCTGCTACTCTGCGGTAAAATCAGCCTGATTAAAAGAGGTCGTTACTCGCGACGCCAGAGGGTTTCATCAGGGCGGTCTTCGAGAGTGATCTTCAATTCGTTGAGGCTGTCGCGGATTGTGTCAGCGAGTGCCCAGTTCTTTTCGCTTCTGAGACTTCCTCGCAGGCTGATCACAAGCTGCATGAGGCCGTCGACGAGTTCGTCGCTCGCTCCGCCATCGCCCGAATCAACTGGCTTGTTGAAGAATCCGAGGATGCCCGCCAACTCTTTCAGCAGCGTGACGCTGCTGACGAAGGCTGCCATGTTCTGCTCGTCCGACTTTCCTTCGCCATCGAGCTTTGCTTCGTTGACGAATCCATTGATCGCTTTTCGCAGGTCGAACAGGACTCCCACGGCGCCGCCGGTGTTGAAGTCATCGTCCATGCATTCGTAGTAGCGATCGCGGAGTGACTTTACCTCGCTTAGGAATCCAGACGGCTCGCCATCGAGAGACGTGCTTTGCTCACGAATGGCGGATGTTTCCAGAGCGTAGAAGTCCTGCCCTGTGACTCGTCCGAAAGTCTCGATCAGCCGGTAAAAGCCTTCCAGTGACCGACCTGTTTCTTCGATCCGCTCATCGCCGAAGTCGATCGGGCTGCGGTAGTGCGTTGCGAGCAGGAAGAAACGAACCGTCTCCGGATGGTGTTTCGAAAAGACCGCCGTCTTCACCGACTCTGCTCCGGCGGAACCGGCAAGCTTCCCGGCAACTTGAGCGTCCATGTCGGGGACGTCCCCGTGTTTGTCGTGCTGACCGCCGACTTTCCCGGACTGGCCACTGGCCTGCATCAGGCCGTTGTGAAGCCAGTACTTCGAGAACGGCTTGCCCGTGCAGCATTCCGACTGAGCCAGTTCGTTTTCGTGATGCGGGAACAGCAGATCCAAGCCGCCGCCGTGAATATCGAGCGTTTCGCCGAGATACTTCATGCTCATCGCCGAGCACTCGATATGCCAACCCGGCCGTCCCGGTCCCCAGGGACTGTCCCATGACGGTTCGCCCGGCTTCGAAGCCTTCCACAGTGCAAAGTCTGCGGGATGTTTCTTTCGATCAGCCGCTTCGACGCGCTCGCCCGAAACCAGCTCGTTGATATTTCGATGGCTGAGCTTCCCGTAGTCGTCGTCGTTCTCCGCCTGGAAGTAGACGTCGCCGTCCAGCGGGTAGGCATGCCCCTTTTCAATCAACGACTCAATCATCGAGAGCATTTCCGGAATATGCTCGGTCGCGTACGGGAAGCGGTCGATCGAGTCGACGCCCATCGTTTCGAGATTCTCGAAGTAGTCTTGCGTCATCTCTTTGGCCAGATCGCCGACCTCGACTCCGAGCTCGTTGGCCTTGTTAATCAGCTTGTCGTCGACGTCGGTGATGTTGACGATCCAGGTCACGTCGTAGCTGAGGTACGCCAGATACTTTTTGATCGTGTCGAAAATGACCGGTCCGACCATGTGCCCAATGTGGGCCGGCTTGTAAACCGTCGGCCCGCACAGATACATGCCGACCTTTCCGGGATTCACGGGGACAAAGTCTTCTTTTTCACGAGTCAGCGTGTTGTAAATGCGAAGGGTCATAGTCAAATCGTTGTGTTGAATGAGGTTGTCTGATTGAGATTCTGTACGGGTCGCAATTCTGTTCCGGTCGAAATTCAGTACGAGGACTACTCTTATATTTCGTCGCGATAAAGCAGGACGACGGCGTCGGCGGAGATCGACTCGCCACGCCCGATCGGTCCAACTTTCTCGCCGGTCTTGGCTTTGAGATTCACCTGATCGGCTGAGATGCCCAACAGTTCTGCCAGGTTCTCCTGAATCTGTTTCCGCCAGGGAGCCAGTTTTGGTCGTTCTGCGAAGATGGTGCAATCGAGATTCGCGATACTCCAGCCTCTCTCCTGCACCGCTTTGGCGGCTTCGCGAAGAAAAACTGCTGAATCGGCACCTTTCCACTGGGGATCGGTATTCGGGAACCATTCGCCGATGTCGCCCAGCGCGAGCGCTCCCAGCAGCGTGTCAGTCACCGCGTGCAGCAGGACATCGGCGTCGCTGTGCCCGACCAGGCCCTTTTCAAACGGCACGGTCACTCCACCAAGAATCAGCGGCCGACCTTCCTCAAGGCGGTGGCTGTCATGGCCGTGTCCAATTCGCAGCGGCGAGAGTCTCATCCTGATCGCAATCGCTGTTGAAACTCGAAAATGTCACTCGAAGCCCGGCTTCTGACCACAGGTGATCAGGTTCGCCACTTCGAGACGCGACATCCGTGCCGCGGGTCGTTGCGGATGATAGTTCTGCCCGATTCCCTCGGCAATGTGACCTGACCGGCCACTTCGAGCGAGAAGCTGGCAATTCTCACTGTCCCCGCAGCATCGACCAACCGCATTCAATCAAGCGGCGTCTGGCTGTACCATCTCCGCGTTGGTCGCCGCCCCTGGCTTCGACGCGAAACACCAACGACCGAAAACATTCGCTGAGCGTGCCTGATTTTTCGAGAGACACCGTCCACAAGGATCGCATCTGCGTGAAGTACGATTTGAATTACTCGGCTGCGGCCGAGGCAGCGACGTACCTGGGACGATACATGTTTCAGTACAAGAACGCCGAACTCGGCCTGATTCTCGACGCGATTGATGATGGTCATCAAGTGCTGGACTACGGCTGCAACGACGGCTGGGTGAGTCGGCGAGTCAAGCGATCCAATCCGGGGTGCGAAGTATCGGGAGCGGACATCAATCCGTGTGCCCTCGCCAGAGCGCGGCGGCGGCAAGGCGGCGTCGAATACTACGACGCCAGAAACGGCGATCTGGATGGAAGGGTTTTCGATGTCGTCATCCTGTCGCACGTCCTGGAGCATGTTCACGCTCGACAGGAACTCGTTGAACGAATCGCAAGTTTGACGAAACCGGACGGTCGGCTGGTTATTTCCGTTCCTCAAGAGCGCGTTCGCGGGGACTCGACTCTGCTGCCTTGGGCGATGAATGTGGTCCGTGGCCGATTCATCAATCCACACGTCGTCATCGTTCGCCTTCAAGCGTTGAAGTCCTTGTTGACCGCAGTCGGCTTCGAGATCGAACGCAGCACCTACACGAATCTATTCTGGCCGCGAGTTTCAGAGGAACGGGGATTTCAGTCCCACAGCCTGATCGTCCAGGCCCGCCGAATTCCCACACAGTCCGGTGAACATGCTTGAGCGACGGCTCGTCGAGCTGAATTCAAAGGCCGGATTGAGGACACAGCTCGTGACGCTTGCTAACGCCGGCCATGGCCGAAAACACTTCATTCACCGGCAAGCATCAGGCAACAGCAATCGTCTTCCTGAATAAACCTCGGCCTCGCAGAGCAAACCTCGCGAGTGCTCACTCATCCAGCTTCTTGAGCAACCCGAACCGGAAGCTCGCGGGAGTTCCTGCTCGATCGTCCGCGTCGACCACACCTCCACGCCAATTTCACCTCCACGCCAATTTCACCTCCACGCCAATTTCACCTCCACGCCAATTTCACCTCCACGCCAATTTCACCTCCACGCCAATTTCACCCACCGACGCTCTAAACGAAGTGTCCAAACACCATCTCGACGAACGCGTGAATAATCGGCGACAGGCTTCGGACGCGTTTCCTAACCGACATAGAAGTCGTTTCCCGGACCCGAGATTCTTCATTGTCTCGAAATCTCGATTGGTTCCCCAGTGGCGTCGCGGATGAGGCCGCCATATCATCCGATAACTCTCCAACAGGCAGACGTTGCTAGCCTGATTCACCACCCTTGACGCAGAGAGATTGAATTCATGGATGTTAACGTCTCGAGTCGACACGGCACCATTCGCCCCGAAGCACGTGAGCACATCACGACTAAAGTCGAAAAGCTGCTCACCTATTTTGAGCGCGTCACTGAAATCAACGTGACTGTCAATTTCGAGCACGAAAAAGCCGCCGTCGAAATCCTTGTCGACACCGAACACAAGCACGATTTTGTCGCGACGGCCGAAGGAGACGAGGTCAGTTCGACCTTCGACGCTGCACTTCACAAAATGGAGCAGCAGATACGGAAGTACAAGGAAAAGCTGCAGAACCATCGACGCGACACTCCGATGAGCGGTCCACCCGAATAGCCAGTTCAGCCTCGACATTGTGGTGGCTCGTTCGAGATCCGTCTGGTCGACACGGCGCCGGGTCAGCTGTCCGCAATTCTCCGTAGACTGACGCGGGCGAAACGAATCTATCTGACCAGAGTGTTTAGACTATTCCATTGACTCACTCAGTTTCCCGGCCTACCGTCCCTATCGTTCGCAGCTGGTTGCGTCGCATTTCGCGATGCGACTGACTCACCATGCGGCAATCAATCAACTTTCTGCTGTCACGCCCAATGTACTTTGTGAGGCGTGATTGAGGCAGTTTTTGCTAATTCGCAAGAATGCGTTTCTGAGGAATTCCGATGAAGCTGAACGAGTTTGTTATAGCAGATGCAATCCTCCCAGATCTCCAGGCGGCATCAAAAGAAGACGCCATTCGTGCGATGGTCGCCAGCCTGAAGAGCTCAGGAGCAATCCCGGCGGGTGACGAAGAAGGGATCGTCTCGGCGATCCTGAAACGAGAAGAGCTTGGATCGACGGGAATCGGGAACGGAGTTGCAGTTCCTCACACAAAACATCCTTCTGTTGATCGTCTCGTCGCGACCGTTGCTCTTTCCAAGACCGGAGTCGACTTTGCCAGTCTCGACGGCGAAGACGTTTTCATCCTCTTCCTGCTGGTTTCTCCGCCGGACCGCCCTGGCGACCACCTGCGAGGACTTGAGAACATTTCACGTCACCTCCGCGACCAGACCTTCTGCAGTTTCCTGCGACAATCGAGCACCAAGAAGGACATCATCGATCTTCTCGACGAAGCAGATGGCGAGCAGTCGTCGTAGTGTCGGACACTTAGTGATGTGACTTTGCCTGTTCTGTAAGCTCACATTGCTGATTTCACCTTTCCAGATTTATGTCGAACCTTATGAGCGACGCCGTCACCGCAAATGTGACTGTGCCTGGTACGAACGGTTTGCACATGGTGCCGTGTTCGCTGATTGCTCAACGCGCGTCGACGTTCACCAGTCAGATGACTATCGCAAAAGGCGACACAAAGGCCGACGCTCGTAACATCTTTGAGCTGCTCGGGCTGGGAGCCGGTGAAGGTACTGTCTTGAACTGCGAGGCTTTCGGTGACGACGCATCGGAGGCGATCGCGAGTCTTGTCGACCTTTTTGACTCAGGGTTTGAAGGACACGCGGATCGAAGATCCAGTTAAAGCTGAGCTTGCGTTTCAAGAAATCATCCACCCTCAATGACTTGGCGGCGATGCTCACGTTGAGTCACTCGGTTGTTGATTCCGCCTGTTTTCAATCTTAGCTGGAAGAACGATGCTCACACGGACGGGAATTGCAGTTTCTCCTGGCGTTGCCATCAGCCCTGCGATGCTGTTTGGCTCTCAGGGGTTTCGCATTCCTCAGCGTTTCGTGAGTGTCGATGCGGTTGATTCAGAAGTCAGCCGCTTCCAGGCCTCCGTCGAGATCGTCAGCGAGGCGCTCGGTGAAAACGAGCGGGTCGCTCGCGAGCAGCTCGGCGATCAGTACGCGGCAATTTTCGGTGCGCATCGCATGATGCTTCGCGACCCGAAGCTCAACGGTGAAATCGAAACGCTGATCCGGACGAAGTGCTTTTCGCCGGAGTTCGCCGCCAGCCGCGTCCTTCGAAACTACGCGAAGACACTCCAGAACCTCGGCAATGCTTATCTCGCTGAACGAGCCGCAGACGTCTTCGACCTCGAAAAGCGACTGCTGAAGACGCTCCTCGGCGAACAACGTCCCGAGCTGTCACATCTGACAGAACCAGTCGTGGTGTTGGCGCACAATCTGACGCCCGGCGAAACCGCGAATCTGAATCGCGACTTTGTCAAAGGCTTCGCGACTGAAGCCGGCGGTCACACCAGCCACACAGCCATTCTTGCGGGAGCGCTCGAGATTCCGGCCGTGGTCGGTATCGGAAAGTTTCTGGCGGATGTCTCGGCGGGCGACGTGGTCATCATCGATGGCAACCGCGGCGAAGTGATCATC
>JBLFXD010000068.1:0-14070 GCA_047611045.1 Planctomycetaceae bacterium
GTCGCCCGGCGAAAAGAACTCGCGATACTCCAAACCCTGATGAATCGCTCGCGAGAAAATCTCGACATCCGGCAGCAGCCTCATCACACGTTTCTGATCCGCATGTTTCGTCAGTCGAATCTGACGAATCAAAGTATCGAGCGACTTCAGCCCGTCTTCCAGTTCCTTGCGGTCCGCCTCGGGAACTTCGATTCCCAGCGGCGGCACCGAACGCACATTCGCAGCGATGTTGTCGGCCGGCCCGTCAGCAAAGCCAGCTGCTGGTGCCAACGTCAGAACGGACAAGGCCGCGAGTGCTAAACAGCAGACCGCATGATTACGCATAGCTGGTTCCTGGATGGATTTTCGACGGTGCGTCCGCTCACGCGTTGAGCAGAGGAGAGGGTGCTCGCGAAGAGCAACTGCCACAGCGAAGACAATCTAATGTCCGCGTCGCAAAAACGTAACAATGCAAGGTCGGTTGAAGAGCTAAAGATCGAACGATTCTGTCGTAGGGTATGTCAAGCGCAGCGCCGGCGTACCATTTCATTTGCCGCCAATTCACGATGGTACTCCGGCGCTGCGTTTGACATACCCTACGGAGGGATGATGCCTCGAATAGCGGCGGGCAGGTCGACGCTCAGACGGCGTCTTCGGGAAGCGGGGGAGCTTCCGGGCCGGGCGGACGATCGGACTCGAATTCGTAGTGGGCAATCTTTCCGTGGCCCACTGCAAAGAAGCCGGTCGAGTCGTCGTTCATCGCCAGCTCGTGGACGTGCATCGGTGCTTTGTCCTGCTTGATCAGTTTGCCGGATTGGACGCTGTAGAACGAGACGAACCCGCCGTGGTCTCCGCCGGCCGCGAGCAGCCAGTTGCCGGCCGGGTCGAATTCAATCTGCTCGACCAGGCCTTTCAATTCGTTGTCTTCGATGACGTGGAGACTCTCGCCTTTTTGCCAATCGAAGATCTCGACGCGCGATGGGCCTCCGAGATGATCGATGTTTCCGATCTTGCCGATACCGCCTGCGGCAAGCAGCTTTGAGTCATGTGAGAACGCAACCGACCGAATGCCGCCGATCGAGTGTCGTCTCGCTCGAGGATCCCACGTGTACATGCCGGGAGATTCCAGCTCGGCCGCCTTCTTCCCGGACGATACTTCCCAGACGGCGATATGCCCGACCTTGTCGGCGGTCGCGAGCCATTTTCCGTCCGGAGAAAACGCAACGGCGTAAAGCATCGACGGGTAATGGTCGGGAGTTTCTTCTTTGTGATCTTTCAGCGTGTGAATCGTCTGTCCGGTTTCGGCATCCCACAGTTTGCCGACCATGTCATCGGCGACGCTGGCCACGATTTTTCCGTCGGGGCTAGCGTCGACTCGGCGAATCCAACGCTCGTGAGCTTTGACTGTTCGCGTTGGCTTTTTTGACTCGGCGTCCCACCAGATCAGATTCCCATCATAGCTGCCTGACACCAGCGTTTTGTCACTGCTGACTAAGCCGGTGACGTAGCTCTGGTGACCGTCGGCTTCGAACGCTGCGGGTTGGGGCTTCTCGGCGAGCGCGTCGACTTCGTAGACCTTGAAGTCGGAATTGCCGAAGAACAGTTTTCCCGTTCCCGGTTCACGAGCGACGCAGAATGCGATGCCGCTGATGCCGAAATCTTTGACGCGTTTGAGCTTTGCAGGATCAGACCAGGACATGAGATTGCCTTAGCGATGAGTAGATCGTTCGGTTTTGGACTCTGACCAATCGTCGATTTGCTGAAGAGTTTCTGTCACCTCTCCCCCGTGGGGGAGAGGTCGCGGTCTCAGCCGCGGGTGGTGGGGGTCTTGTACTCGACTCAAAAATCAGATGGTCGCATTTGTCTGGAATGGAAACCCTCACCCGGCCCTGAGAGGCCGACCTCTCCCGCAAGCGGGAGAGGTGACGATTTCGGGTAAGTGGCAATAACCAACAACTAAGCCAGAACTTCTTTGATGGGTTTGGCACCGAAATCTGCCAGCGGGATCGGGCGGGAGCCGATCATGTATTCTTTTTCGTGGTCGATGCCGAGAGCTTCGAGCATCGTGGCGAAGACCTGGGCGGCGCCGACTTCGCCATCGGCGACGGTATGGCCGTCCGGTTCTGTTTTGCCGTAGACCGAGCCACCGCGGATTCCGCAGCCGGACAGGCTGCAGCTCCAGGCGTTGGCAAAGTGGTCACGTCCGAGGCTCGCGTTGATGCCTGGCGTGCGGCCGAATTCGCCCAGCGTCACGACGAGCGTGTTTTCCAGCAGGCCGCGTTCTTCGAGGTCATCGAGCAACGTTGCCATGGCGTGGTCAAGGTCGGCACAAAGTTCGCGATGTGTTTCGAAGTTCTGACCATGACTGTCCCACCAGGCTCGTGCGACTTTCACGAAGGGCGTGCCCGCTTCAACGAGACGACGAGCGATCAGGCATTGCTGTGCGAATTGCCGAGGGCCGTATTTCGCTCGGACGGATTCCGGTTCCTGCTCGATGTCGAACAGTTTTTCGCTGGACATTAAACCGTGAACTCGGCTGTAGGCCGTCGTGTGACTGTTGACCTTTTCGCTGAACCTCGCTTTGGTGAAACGTTTTGAGAGCAGATCACGCAAGGCAGCGCGGTCTTTGTGGTCGTCGTTCGAAATGGCTTCGAGCCGCCGCATGTTCTCGGGAATCTGTTTGTCCGACAGAAACATCGGCGCGTAACGAGCGCCCAGGAACCCGCTCGTGCCTTTCCGCCGGCCCTCGGTCGACGTGTACATCGAAACGTAGTCCGGAACCTGACTGTCGGCTCGTCCGAGTTCTCGCGCGGCGATGGCTCCGATGTCTGGATAGATGAGGCCGGGGTCTTTGACGCGTCCGGTTTCCATCAGCGACGCTCCGCCACCGTGGTCGCCGATTTTTGAATTGATCGAGCGAATGATCGCCGTGTGGTTCATTCGTTGAGCCATCTTCGGCAACAGCTCGCTGATGTGAACGTCGGTCGCGTTCGTTTTGATCTTGGCGTAGGGACCACCCGTCGGTCGCCCCGGTTTTGGATCCCACGTTTCAAACTGGCTGGCTCCTCCGGCGAGCCAGAGCAGAATTACGCTCTTCTGTTGCCGTTTGACTTCGCCAGCGAGGAGCGGGTTCTTTAACGCGTCGAGACGTGTCATGTCGGCGGCGAACGTTCCGGCCGTTGCCGCGCCCGCCGCTCCGAGAAATCCTCGGCGCGACAAACCATGATCGGACGATCCGCAAAAAATGCTTCCCGGTTGTGCCATGATTAATTCCTGCCAGGTGTCTGTAGGGTGGGCACTGCCCACCAGATGTTCGTAACCGGATGTTCTTAATTGGTGGGCAGTGCCCACCCTACTTAGTAGTTGAAGCGAAGTTCGGGACTCGTCAAGAGTGCCCATACAACCTGCTTCAACGCGGCTGATTCATTTTCTTTACGAGATTCCAAGTACGCACGCAGTGCGGTCTGTTCATCGTCTGTTGGCGGTCGTGAGTTCACCGCTTCGAAGGCCGTCGTTATGGCGGCGGCGGGGTCTTTCAATTCTTTGATATACCCGACGAGTCGGTCTCCGGAGTCTCGCAACAGCTCGTTGTCGATGCGGTTGTTGTTGCTGAAGAAGAGCGCTTCGTCGACGGCGACCTGAAAGTTCTCGCCGGGGATCTCGAACTGGTTGGCCCAGCCGTTCGCGCCGTTTTCCAGGCCAGTGCGTTCTTTCTTCCAGTCCTCTGCCGGCTTCGTCAGCCACTGTTCCCAGTGAGGCGGATTTCGCGTCGCGACGAGCAGCGACATCGCGTACTGACGCGGTGAAAGCGGCCTCGGGATGGCGACGGCGAAGTAGAGAGCTTCTGGCGGTTCGGCGGCGGAGTCCCACTCGCTGGATCGGGAGTAGGCCGTGCTGAGAACGATGCCTCGGATCAGTCGTTTGAGGTCGTAGCCGTGTTCGACAGTGTCTCGCGCGAGCCATTTGAGCAGTTCGGGATGGCTCGGTGCGTTCTCCGAGTGCAACTGGTCTGGCGGATCGACAATGCCGCGTCCCATCAGCCGGTGCCAGATCCGGTTGACGATATTCTTCGCCAGGAAGTCGTTGTTGTCTTTGTGCGATGCCGTTTCGACAAGCCGTTGTCGCGGACGAAATTCGGGATACGAAACTTCAATCTTGTCGTCCTGCTGCAGCTTCTTGACGAGTTCGTCGTACTTCTTGCGAGTGTCGTCCGTCAGTTCCGGAGTCCCGTCTTCAACGACGGTCCCGTTCAGGAACATGAACTTCGCCTGCTTTTCGACGCCGCCCGTCGTGGTGAACTTCACTTCGCCGTAAAACTTTTCTCCGAGGTCCTGCTTCTTGGTGAGGAACGTCCGGCTGAAGAACGATTGCATGCCGAAATAATGGTCCTGCTTCCAGTCCTCGACGAGCGGGTGATCGTGGCACTTGGCACAGCTCACGTTGACGCCGAAGAACAGGACGGCTGTGTCGTTGGTCAGGTCGTCGAGACTGCGTGCTCGATGTTTGACAAACTGCACCGCCGCCTTTTGATACTCGTCGCTTTCGTCGCCGGCCAGCATGTCACGGAACATCTCGTTCCAAGGCCGGTTCTGTTCGGTCGCCCAGCGCAGGTACTTGCGAAAGTCGTTGTCGTTGCGCCGCTCGGGATACTCGAGCAGCAACTGAAGTTCGTTGCGGTGATGGTCGATGAAATCCGGGCTGGCGAGCAGTCGGTCGACAAGTTCGGCTCGGCGAGCGACGGGATCGGCAGCGACGAACGCGTGCAGTTCGGCGGTCGTCGGAATGCGTCCGGCCAGGTCGAGCGTCAGTCGGCGAATGAGAATATTCGCGTCGATTTGCCCTGCCGCTTGAATGTCGTTTTGCTTAATCAAGTCGTCGACGTAATGGTCGATGACCGATTCCACGGGCTGATCGGACGGAAGCAATTCGGCGGCGCGGACGGGTATCGCGGCGCAGAGAATTATCGTTACGAAGGAGAGGCAGGCTCGGATCATGGCGGCAGTCGAACCGGGAAGGAATGAGACTGACGTGGTCTTGTCCGGTGCTCAGGCGGTCGCTGAGTGGGTCAAGACCGGTAGGAATCAACTCACCAGGCTATCAGGTTATCGCTGATCCATCAATAACTCGTCATGTGACGGGCCGTGGATGCAGCAATTCGCGTAGGTCAGGCTCGGCCTGACGAAATCCTGCCCACTCCTGGTTCCAGTAGTTAATGGCTGCCGGTTCTTCGGTTCCTACTGCGTCCTGGTTCAGACTCCGTCAGGCAGAGCCTGAACTACTACGGAATGCTCTACAGGCCGAATACCCAGCCAACCGGGTCGATTTCCTGAGTTCCCAGCGAGCCGACTCGCAGCCAGCCGAACGGATCGATCGGCTGCAGCGGCGAACCCCCGGCTCCACACGGCCCGCAGGAGTTGCACGGGGCACAAGGGTTGCCGCAGGGGTCGCAACTCTTGCACGGCGTCACGATCCTGGGCATCGAGAAGATCGGTCCAATACTGCCCGGACCTGCGAATACTGGCTCGGCAAAGTGCGGTCGCACGGCGATGTGGTCAAATCCGATCTTCGGGATCAGGACGGTCCGTGCGCACCCGCTTGAGCAGGCGATTGTTCCCAGCAGGGCCAGTGTGATGACGGCTTTGTGTCGCACAGCTTCCTCTGCAGTTGGGAAGGGGTGGGCAGTGCCCACCTTGTAATGATTTCGTAGGGTGGGCATTGCCCACCAATATGATGAGTGATTGGTGGGTGATGCCCACCCTACGGATGAATCGGATAGTCGCGTTGGTTGTCTGATGCCGGAAACGCCGGACGGAGCGGATCGACCGACTGTGCGTCCGGATGTGACAGGTGCTCCGTCGGAAACGCTCGAACCGGCTGTAGCGAGAGTGCTCGCCAGGAAAGATATTCCGGTCGCGGCACTTTGGGATTCCGCGGTGCGCGAGTTTGTCACCTCGCACCGGTTTTATCGGGCGAGGTGAGGACTCGCGGATTCATCATTGAAGTACGAATCCAACACGGCCATGCAAAGTGCCCGAATTGCCTGACCGGAACAATCGGAGCACCCTTCAGGGGAAGGCCGCCACTTCGGTGAACTCGTACCTCCGGGTTTTGCAACCTGGACTGGAGTGTGACAATAATAGAAGCAGGAGCGGGGATAGCGGACGCATGAGTCCGCGAAGGTTTGCCTGGCATCCGGATTGAGCAGTCACGGTGGGACTTCCTTCCAATCGTGACAAGCGGAATCCGAAGCCTGGCAACGCTTGATTTCTCCTCGGCGATGGATCGCCAACGAGCCATGAACGGCTCGCACTTGTGAAACGAACTGTCGGATCGACTGAGCTGTGACTCGGACGAATCGGCTGGCCGGCTGAGCCGGAAGTTTCGCATCGATTGACCCGTCACCTGTGAGGAGACATCAAATGAAGAAGCTGTTGGCAATGGTCGCATTTTGCGTGGCCACGACATTGAGCCAGCAGGCGTTTGCGTCGGGGTATTGTGGAGCGGCCACATTTAACTGCTGCCCGACAGTCGCCTGTCAGCCAAGCTCGTGCTACACGACCTGCAAAATCGAACGGCAGACGTGTAAGAAAACTGTGTACGACACCGTCTGGGAACCGGAAGAAATCACTCGGACCCGCACCGTCTACGAAACCGCTTACGAGACGAAAGACGTCACCTGCTACAAGGTCGTCCGCGAAACGGCGTATCGCGAATGCGAGTACGAAGTTCGCCGTCCCGTCACCGAGACTTCTTACCGAGAAGAGAAGTACACCGTCTGCAAACCTGTCTGGGAAACCGGCGAACGAGATTGCAGCTACACCGTTCGCAAGCCCGTCTGGGAAACTGCCGAACGCGACTGCGTCAAAGTCAGCTGGAACAAGGTCGTCGAAAACGGAGTTCGCGAATGTCGCCGCACCGTCTGTCGACCGGTTGACGAAGTCGTCGAACGCGAAGTCTGCCACACGGTCATGAAGCCGGTGACGACCTGCCGCACGGTGTGCGTTGATCAGGGATCGTGGGTTAACAAGCAGCATTGTCTGCCGGGCCTGCCGCTTCCGATTCTTTCGCTGCAGTGCAACCCGTGCTCGATTCTTCCCATTCCGCTGCCGGTTCTGGGCATGACCCAGACACCGGGCCTCGCCTTCAACACGAAGAAGTGGTGCCCGAATATGGTGCAGCGACAGGTGCAGCACACAGTGATGGTTCCTGAAACCGTCAAGAGCACCGTGCAGTGCACTGTTCGTCGTTACGAAACCGAAGTCGTCGTCGAGAAGATTCCGACTCAGACATGCCGCTGGGTGAAGGAAGAAGTCGTCGAAAAGATTCCTTACAAGGTCTGCAAGTGGGTTAACGAAACCGTCGTCAAGAAGGTTCCAACCCGCACTTGTCGAATCGTCGAAGAAGAAATGGTTCGCAAGGTGCCAGTGACCAACTGCACGTGGGTCACGGAAACCAAAACGCGAAAAGTTCCTTACTGCGTCGAGAAGAAAGTTCCTTACACCGTGACGCAGAAGATCGCTCACTGTGTCGCGAAGGAAGTTCCTTACACCGTCACGAAGATGAACTGCCGACGGGTTGCTCGCGAAGTCGAGTACGAAGTCTGCAAGGTCGTCCCGACAACCATCTGCCCGACGATGGGCGGATGTGCCACCGGAAACTGTGGAACCTCGGACTGCCCGAACGGCAACTGTGCCGCGAAGGCTGTCACCGAAGAACAGACTCTGAAGCCCGTTCCTGAAGAGACTGTCCCAGAAGAATCGGTTCCTGAAGAGCAGGAAGCTCTCAAGGTTCCCGTCGAGCCGCTGTCAGAAGCAGCTCCTTCAACAGAGCCGCCAAAGCCAAGCCCGGCTGACGACGCTTCCAGCACTTAATCGAGCTGGAACTTCGCACGACAACCAACGCCTCGATTGCCACATCGGTGATCGAGGCGTTTTTCGTGCGCGGTTGGGGACTCATCTCTGACGCAAAGTCGCAAAGGTTCGCAGCGCGACTGAGCCGCAAGAGAGCAGAATCACGGAATACGTCTGGGGCATCTCCAGTTGCTACCCCCTGAGAGTCGAGTCCAGCGCCGGTTCCATTTTGCCACCAGCTTCAGCTGGTGGTTATGAGGAGTTTGTCATCGTTCAGCCGGCTTTAGCCGGGCTTTCTGTGGGCTTCAGGCAGGAGATGAATCTGTGACGAGAAGTCCGGCTGAAGCCGGCTCAACAGTTCAAAGCAATGAGTATCCACCACCGGCTGATGCCGGTGGCAAAGAAAAAGAAGAGTCCTGCCGAGCTGGTTGAGGCTCGGACTTGTTGCGTGTTGATTTTCCGGTGATCTCGCGAGCCCTTTGGTGCCGATAGTAACGATTGAGCGGATTGCGCCGGGTGTTCGGCGTGCGCTCGCTCTCTCGATCAACGGTCCAGATGCAGCAAGAGGTGACTGGAAATGTACGAATCCTACTGGGGTCTATCGGCTTCTCCGTTTACCAACCGGCTGAGCACGAAGTGGTTCCACGAAAGCGGTATCCACGAAGAAGCTCTCGCCCGCCTCTTTTACCTGATCGAGCAGAAGCGTGGATTTGGTCTGCTCAGCGGCGGCGACGGCACCGGTAAGTCGCTGACGCTGAAGGTTTTGTGCGAGCAGGTAAAGCGTTCTCAGCGGCACGTCGCGTTTACGAATCTGCTCGGTCTGGACGCTCACGAGATGCTCTGGAACCTGGCGTTGTCCCTCGGTCTGGCACCCAGCGAATCCGAGTCGCGGTGGAACCTCTGGCGAAAAATTACCGACCAGATGCACTCTCTGCAGATGACACAGACGCAGACGATCTTCGTCTTCGACCACCTCGAACGCGCCGATGCAACCTGCCTGTCGCTGCTCGAAAGATTGTTCTGCACCGCGGAAGAAGCGTCAGGCCTGTCGACATTCATCACGTCCGTACGCTCGAAAGAACTGCCCCGTCTGAGTGGCATCCTCAGCGAACTGGCCGACCTGCGAGTCGAACTGCACCCGTTCCAACTGGACGAGACTGCCGAGTTTATAGACGACATGCTGAAGCAGGCCGGCAGCGATCGCGAGATCTTTACCAGCGACGCCACGCTGCAGATTCACGCTCACACACAGGGTAGCCCACGCTTGATCAACCGCCTCTGTGAACTGTCGATGATCGCCGGCATGGCCGCCGACAAAGACCGCATCGACGGATCGCTGGTCAACTCCGTGTCGTCGAGTCTGGTCACGAAGTTCGACAAGTCACGCGAAATCGTCGAGTACCACGAACTGGTTTGAGACCGATAGCCTTGGCGCAGGTCCGACAGTCGTAGGGTGGGCACTGCCCACCATGAACTGATTGTCGGGCAGCAGTGTCCGAGACCCTTACGTCGACGTCAGCGCGTGGCGTCTCAATCCACCCGTCAGATTCCCACGACTTCACGCCAGGTTTTAGCCATGAGGGCGTGGCCAGCGAGTGATGGGTGGACGCCGTCGCCGGCCCAGTAGTTGGGAGTTGTCCCAGCGGCGATGGCTTCGTCGAACATTGTCTGGAACGGGACCCACAATGTGCCGGCCGCTTTGGCGACTTCTTTGGCGACGGCGCGGCGTTCGTCGAATTCCGGAAACCATTCGTCCTTCACGGCTCCGCATCGCAGAGCGAAGGGTTCGCAGACGACGATGGTCGTTTCGGGAAGAGACTCTTTCGTCTGTTTGAGCAGTGCCGTGAAGCCGGTGCCGTAGTCTTCGACCGTGCCGTCATAGCGACCGGCGAATTTGTGCCAGATGTCGTTCACGCCAACGAGGATGCTCAGTACGGCTGGCTTCAGATCGAGCGTATCCTTCTGCCAGCGTTTCTGCAGATCCGGAACTTTGTGGCCGCTGATTCCTCGGTTGAAAACTTTCAGGCCGAGCTTCGCATGAGCCTGCAGCAGCCCACCAGCGATCAGGACCGGATAACCCTTGCCGAGTCCCGACGGATTATTGGCACTGCCTTCCGAGTTTCGATTGCGTCCGGCATCGGTGATCGAATCGCCCTGAAACAGGACGACGTCGTCCTTCTTGAGCGTGACCTTAGGCTCGGCTGCGAAGGCGAGGCTTGAGGTCGAACCCAAAGCTGCCGCAGCACCGGCCGCGATGGCGGAAGTCTGAAGCAGTTGTCGTCGGTTGAGCTGGTTTGGTTTCATGGTGCGGCCTCAAAGGAAAATGGATTGTCGGTATGTTAAATCGTTGACTGAGCAGCCGAAACTCATGGCAGTTGTTCGGCAAGTTTCAGGCATCACAATAGCACATCAAATCGTGAAAGTATCCCAGCCGGTCCGGATCATGTAGCCTGTCGGCTGCTCAACTCGGACCGCTCGGGTAAGAGCTGAGTTTCGGCAGGCAACGTGACGAGTTCGGGATAACGCTCATGAATCAGCGACGACGATGGTTGCTCGGGATTTCTCTTTTGACGATTTCTCTGACGTCAGCAGTCTGCTCGGCAAGTGACTGGCCGATGTGGCGACGCGATGCCGGACGGACCGGCGTGACGCAGGATTCTCTGCCGGCGAAGCTGGAACTGAAGTGGAGCCGGGAACTGCCGACGATCACTCCGGCTTTCCACAGCCCGCGGCTGCAGTTTGACGCGGGTTATGAACCCGTTGTGGCGAAGGGCCGATTGCTGATTGCCTCGTCCCGCAGCGACTCGGTCACGGCGTACGACGCGTCGAGCGGTCGGGAACTTTGGGTTTATCGAACGAATGGTCCGGTTCGGTTTGCTCCGGCCGTGTGGGAAGAGTCGGTCTGTTTTGGTTCCGACGACGGTTTCCTGTACTGCGTCGAGTTGTCGACCGGAAAACTACGGTGGAAGCACCAGGCAACTCCGAACAATCGCCGACTGCTCGGCAACCGGCGGCTGATTTCTGTCTGGCCAGTTCGCGGCGGCCCAGTCGTTGCCGACGGGCAAGCTTACTTCGCAGCGGGAGTCTGGCCATTTGAAGGTGTCTTCGTTCTGGCGATGGACATCGCGTCGGGAGACGTCGTCTGGCGGAACGAACGACTTGGTTACCTGTTCGGTCAGCAACCGCACGACACGCAAGCCATCGGCGGACTGGCTCCGCAGGGATACCTGATCGTCAACAAGGACGAAATCATCGTGCCGTGCTCGACCGCTTATCCCGCTCGATTGAATCGCGAAACCGGTGAGCTGATCGATTTCAAACTGCCCTCACCCGGTCGGTTACCAGGCGGCTGGTTCGCGGCTCTCGATCCGGAATCGGCGAAGGCCGTGCGTCGAGGAAAACTGACATTTGACGACGTTGTGAATCAGCAGTTGCACGAAGACAAGATTAATAAGGGCGAGGGTGAAACCGGAGTCAGCAGGACGATTCACGCTGGCGACCGATCGTTGAAGTTCGACGACGCAATCGCTGAGTTGAAGCTCAAGGGAATTAAGGGGCCGGTCCACTCGATGATCGTCGCGGATGCAAAGCTGTTCGTGTCGACGCAGACTGGGAGCATCTACTGCTTCGCCGAGCCCAGTACTGCTGAGAAAAACGCGACGGTATGGAACAAGTCCGAATCGCCACTAACAACGAATCCGCAGAGCAGGAAGCTGGCGACGAGCCTCGTTGCTGAAGCGGCCAGTCCTCACGGTGTCGCTGTCGTTCTTGGCTTGAACGACGGAGACCTCGTTCGAGCGTTGCTTCGGGAATCAAATTACCACGTGATTGCCATCGACAATGACCTCGATCGAGTTGCTCATCTGCGCGAGCAGCTTCAGTCGGCAGGAATGTACGGTACGCGAGCGGCCGTTCTGCAGGGTGATCCGAGAAAGGTCTCGTTGCCTCAGTATCTCGCAACGCTGATCACAACTGAGATGCCCGCCGGCCTTCAGGATGCGTCACCGAACTTGTTGCAGTCGTTGAGGCCGTTCGGTGGTGTCGCCGCCCTGGGAATCAAACCGGGCAGTCATTTCGTGTCAAAGGAAACTCTGAACTCTCAGAAGCCTGGTCGATTTCTGGCGGCTGAATTGAATGGCAGCGTTCTGATTCGACGAATCGGAGCGCTACCCGGCACAGCCGACTACCGAGGCAACTACGCTCATTGCGAGGACGCGCTCGTTCGGTTTCCGTTGGGCGTGCTCTGGTTTGACGACACGCTGGCTCACTTCAAAAGGTCGCCTCAGCCGCTTTTCAAAAACGGCGTGATGGTATCTCGACCGAAGGACTGGCACGCTCTGCGGTGGAAGGGCGGAGGATCGACCGATTACCCGCTGATGCGACCGGTCCTGTCTGACATCTACACTGGCCGCATTTTCGACGAGAGCGAAGAAGCGGCTCTGCGAAAGTCGTTGCCGCCACTCGATCTCAAAACGCCGCAGCAAGGTTACTACCACCCGCCGCATCAGAAAACGAAACTGCTTCCCAATCCGCCTGATCCGATCCTCGCCGGAGAGCGCGTTAACCCAATGACCGGTCTGAAAGAACCGCGAGTCTTCCCCAAGACTTACGGCTGCGATGGCGGAGTCGACTACGGATCGTTCTACACGCTGCGCAGCGGCACGGCAGCGTTTTATGACAAGACGCTTGAGAGCGGCACCGTCTTCATCAGCGGACCTCGCAGCGGCTGTACGAACAGCATCATCCCATCGGGTGGGTTGTTGAACGTGCCGTACTTTTACGAAGGCTGCACGTGCAGTTACCCGCTCCCAACGGCGCTGTCGATGGTGGCGATGCCCGAAAGCCACGAGCAGTGGTCGTCATGGGGCGAAGACCCCGTCAAGCCGGCGTCAATCGAGCGCATCGGTTTGAACTTCGGCGCGCCCGGCGATCGGAAGACTCGCGACGGAACACTCTGGCTGGACTACCCGTCCGTCGGCGGCCCGTCTCCGCAGATCAAAGTTGAGACGAAACCGACAAACCCGATGTTTCACTACCGACACAGCAACTGGATGAAGTCCGGCGACAGCTGGCCGTGGGTCGCGGCCTCGGCCGTCGAAGGCCTGGAAGAGCTGACGCTGCACGACCTGAAGCCTGGTCGCTACACCGTGCGGCTACACTTCGCCGAACTCAAGGACGTTGAGGCTGGCGGCCGGGTTCAGAGCATCTCTCTTCAAGGAAACGCAGCACTCACCGACTTCGACGTTCGCTCAACGGCCAAAGCAACGATGACCGGGATTGTCGAAGAATCCGACGACGTCATCGTCGACGGCACGCTGACGATTAACTTCCAGTCGATTCGCGGAAAATCGCTAATCAGCGGCATCGAGATCATCCGCAGACACGATAGGTGACCTGTAGGGTGGGCACTGCCCACCAGTTCCACGACCGATTTTCAATCGATTGGTGGGCGGTGCCCACCCTACCTGCTTCGCAATTCGCCCAGATCATTCGTAGTCAGCAGCGGTCAGGCTGTTGAGTACCGACTGTTGCCAGTCTCGCAGTTCTGACTGCATGGCGGCGGCGACTTCGGGTTTGCTGCCGACGAGGTTCTTGGTTTCGGCGGGATCGTCGCGCAGATCGAACAGTTCGCTTGTGGCTTTGCCGCCTCGCTTGCTGTTGACGATTAGCTTGTACCGGTTGCCCAGCAGGACTCGCGAGCCAGCAATGTCCAGGTCTGTGATCGCGGGATGATGAAAGTTTTTAAAGTTGCGGGTGTAAATATCGCCCATCATTTTGACCAGCGGAGTGGTGCCGCGTTGAAGTTCGGCGTCGATGTATGGCTTGTTTTTTGACTCCGCTCCAGCGTCGAATGACCAGAAGCCGATCGAGCTGGGACGCTCGGTCATCTTTCCGTCGATCGCTGGCGTCAGATCGATTCCGTCCAATGGGCGATCTGGTACGGCTGTGCCAGCAAGCTTGCAAAGTGTCGGCAGAATGTCGCTGGTGACCGAGTTGACGTTCGAGGCTGCAGGTTTAGCAATTCTCGAAGGCCATTCAATGACGCCTGGAACTCGGATGCCGCCCTCGTACATGTTGCCTTTTTGACCTCGGTACGGAGACGTGACGATGCCGCCTCCCGGAGTACCGTTGTCGCCGCAGTACCAGACGAGTGTGTTGTCTCGAAGACCTTCCTGTTTCAGCCAGTCGCGAAGCTGGCCGATCGAACGGTCCATCGCGGTGATTTCAGCATAGCGTTCCT
>JBLFXD010000069.1:0-14012 GCA_047611045.1 Planctomycetaceae bacterium
TGAGCATCCATGCTCGTCCTCCCTTCGTAGAACAAAGGAAGGCTCGCAGAAAGTGGTCAACAGACGAACCCGGTTTTTCCTGCGCACATAGAAAACGGTAGAGTCAGCAAAAACGGTACGGCGCTGACTCGATTCCCGATCTCAGTGCGAGACCGTAAACTCTCGCCCCCACGGCCAATTTGGCACCTCAGGACGATCGTATTTCCGGCAGACTCCACAGAGCTGGCGAACTTCGAAGCTGGCGAGCATGTCGGAGCTTCGGGTCGCGATCGTCTGACTTTCACGAAACACAAAGACTGCAGTTCGAGGCAAACTGATGGCGGATAAAGACAAAATTGTACTCGCGTACTCCGGCGGGCTGGACACGACCGTCATCCTTCACTGGTTGGCCGAGCAGGATTACGAAGTCATCTGCTACCTGCTCGACATCGGGCAGCAGGTTGAAGACCTCGACGAAATCGGCGAACGAGCGAAGCGAAACGGTGCTTCAACCTACGTCGCCGTCGACGCTCGCGAAGAGTTCTTGCAGGATTACTTCCTGCCATGCCTGCACGCCAACTGCGTCTACGAAGGTCGCTACCTGCTGGGCACGTCGATCGCTCGGCCGTTGATTTCGAAGCATCACGTCAGGATCGCTCACGAGCACGGCGCCAACATCGTCTGCCACGGAGCAACCGGCAAAGGCAATGACCAGGTTCGCTTCGAGCTGGGTTACCAGGCTCTGGATGCCGATCTCGAAATCCTGGCCCCGTGGAAGAACACCGACTTCATCGAGCAGTTCGCTGCCGGCCGCAAGACGATGCTCGACTACGTCGAGAAGCACGGCCTGGAAGCCAAAGCCAGCCGCTCGAAACCGTGGTCATCCGACGACAACCTACTGCATATTTCTTACGAAGCCGGCGTCCTGGAAGATCCTTGGGTAACGGCTCCGGATGAAATCTTCGAACGCATGGTACATCCGACAAAGGCTCCCGACGAAGTCGAACGATTCATCATCCACTGGGAATCTGGCGTTCCCGTTAAGGTTAGTTCCTGCACGACGAAGCCCGGCAAGTTCGAAGACATCGATATTGAAATTACCGAACCGGCTGACACGCTCGCTGAAGGTCTGCTACCCGTTTTCGAATACGTCGACGAAGCCGCCGCGCGGAACGGAGTTGGTTCGCTGGGCATGGTCGAAACCCGTTACGTCGGCATGAAGTCGCGCGGCGAGTACCACGCTCCTGGACACACCGTTCTGCTGGAAGCTCACCGCGATCTGGAAGGTCTGACGCTGATGGGCAGCGTGATCCTTGAGAAAGAACGCCGCCTGGCCGACTTCGCCGGACTGGTTTACAACGGCTACTGGTTCGACCCGGTCGCCGAAGCTCAGCGAGCGTTTACTGAGACCACGCAGAAGTTCGTCACGGGTGAAACTCGCGTCGCGCTTTACAAGGGCAATGTCTTTGTCGAAGGCCGCCGCTCGCAATACAGCCTTTACGACGAAGCCGTCGCAACGATGGACGGGCAGGACGAAAGCTACCGTCAAGAAGACGCCGCCGGCTTCATCCGCCTGCACGGTCTGCCGCTGCGAGTGAAGCGAAAAGTGCAAGGTCCGCCGGCGGGTGGAGAGGACATCTAAGGCTCGCAAGGTCGCCTGTCAGATACCATCGCCGGTAAAGTATCACAGTTCAGTCTGACGTAGGGTATGACAAGCGAAGCGCCGGCATACCAAATTGTTCCGCTTGACGGTGTTCTGATTCTGCGTCTCTGAACTTGTGATCGTATCACTCGGTCAATGGGGTACTTCATGAGACATTCAAGCGTGATCGGGATTGTCGTTGTTTTGGCGACCGCCATGACAACACTCCTGGTGTCGGCCGACCTTCCCGATTCGGGAACAGATAAAACGCGACGGAAAATCGACTTCGTCCGCGATGTGCAGCCGTTGCTCAAGCGGCACTGTTTCAAGTGCCACGCTGGTGACAAACGCGAAGGCGGCTTCAGACTGGACCAGCGGACCGGGGCTTTCGCAGGCGGCGACGAGGGAGTTGCTATCAAAAAAGGCGATGGTGCCAACAGCTCGCTGATCAAACGCGTGACCGGTGACGATCCCGATCTTGTCATGCCGCCCGAAGGCGATCGCCTGACTCCGGCTGAAGTTTCTGTCCTGAAGCAGTGGATCGACCAGGGAGCGGACTGGCCGGATTCGGCGGCTGGTGGAAACGTGCGGCCGGATCACTGGTCATACCAGCCGGTGACTCGCCCCGATCTGCCGAGTGTGCGAAACGGCCAGTGGGTCCGCAATCCGGTCGATGCATTCGTGCTGGCGAAACTTGAGTCGCGAAAATTCGGACCGTCATCGGAGGCTGACCGCTACACCCTGATTCGCAGGCTGTATCTGGATCTTCTCGGACTGCCGCCTCAGCCAGACGAAGTTGACGCTTTTGTCAGGAACACCTCTCCGCAAGCTTATGACGAGCTGGTTTCAAAGCTTCTGCAGTCACCACATTTTGGTGAACGATGGGGCCGACACTGGCTCGACATGGCCCGATATGCGGACTCGGATGGGTATGAGAAAGACCGGGCTCGCCCCAACGCTTGGCGATGGCGGGACTGGGTCATCGACGCGATCAACAAGGACATTCCGTTCGACCAGTTTACGGTCGAGCAACTAGCTGGCGACCTTCTTCCAAACGCAACGGCAGACCAGAAACTCGCGACGGCTTTTCATCGGCAAACGCTGACAAACACCGAAGGCGGCACCGACCAGGAGCAGTTCCGAATTGAAGCCTGCTTCGACCGTACGGAAACGACGGGAGCTATCTGGCTGGGCCTGACCGTCGGATGCGCCCGCTGCCACACTCACAAGTACGACGCGATTACGCAGCGCGAGTACTACCAGATGTTCGGCTTCTTCAACAACGGCGACGAGACCAACCTGCAGGTTCCTATCTCGGAAGAAGCCACCGCGAAGTACGAAAAGGATCTCGCCGCTCACAACGTGAAGTTCGCGAAAGAGCAGGAAGCACTCACGCAGCTTCGAACGTCGCTCGCCCCTGAACTCCCAAAGTGGGAAGCCGACTACAGCGAACGAGTCGCCGCCTTGAAGTCAGCCGGCGCGTCGCCGATCACGTGGCACGCGGCCGAGTTTGAATCCGCGAAGGCATCATCGGGTGCCAGGTTAACTCGGCAGGAAGACAGCTCGTACCTTGTCGAAGGACCGACCGCTGGCAAACCGGTACCGGACAAGGATGAATACACGCTGCTTCTCCGAGCCCCCGCCGGTGAGATTACCGGACTGAAGATCGAAACGATTCCGGATAAGCAATTGCCTTCCGGCGGCGCGGGACGAGCGAAGAATGGCAACTTCGTTCTAAGCGATCTTCGAGTCTTCTCCGCAGCAACTCGTGAGCTGAAAAAGGAACATCGGCAGCAGCTTGCAGTCGCTCGCGCAGACTTCTCGCAGGACAAGTTCCCCCCCGCCCACGCGATCGACGACGATGTTGCTAAAACGGGCTGGGCGGTCTCTCCTAAGATGACGGAGGCTCATTCCGCCGAATTTATGACGACGAGTCCCCTCCCGGAATTGAAGGAGCGATGGATTCAGGTCGTGCTCGATCAACAATACGGAGGCCAGCACACGATCGGGCGATTTCGCGTTTCGATCCGCACCGGCAGTCACCCATCTGACGGATTGTCCAACGACGTGCTGGCGATTTTGAATATGCCAGCAGGCAAGCGATCAACAAAGCAGCAAGACGAACTGCTCGACTGGTTCGTGCGACACCACACCGATGGCGGGAAGCTGACCTCAGCTGTCGACGCGTTAAAGAAGCAGGCTCCGAAGCCACCGCTGATGTCCGTGCGGGTTCTTGCACAACGGGTCAACGCTCCACGGGATACTCATGTGCTGCGGCGCGGCGAGTTTCTCGACCCGATCAAAGATCAAACGATCGTTCCCACAGGATTGTCGGTTCTTCACGAGCTGAAGCCTCGCGGTGAAAGTCGTGGCGATCGTCTGGATCTCGCTCAGTGGCTGGCATCTCCAGACAACCCGCTGACTCCGCGAGTCACAGTCAACCATGTCTCGAAGCAACTCTTCGGTGAAGGCATCGTGCGAACGGTTAACGACTTCGGTGTCCGAGGCGAGAGGCCGACACATCCGAAACTGCTCGATTGGCTGGCGGACGAATTCCGAGGGAATCTCGGTTGGAGTCGCAAAGAACTGATTCGGACAATTGTGACGTCCGCAACGTATCGTCAGTCGTCGGTCGCCCGTCCGGAGTTGATCGAAGTTGACCCTCAAAATCTGTTGCTGGCTCGTCAGAATCGGACCCGTGTCGAAGCCGAGATTATTCGTGATCTCAGCCTGTCGGTCAGCGGGCTGCTGTCATCAAAGATCGGCGGCCCCAGTGTGTTTCCGCCGTTGCCGCCCGGTGTCGCGGAACTCAGTTACGCCGGCAATTTCAAATGGGCGACCAGCAAGGGTGAGGACCGTTACCGCCGCGGCATGTACACATTCTTCAAGCGAACGTCGCCTCACCCGAACCTGACGCTGTTCGACTGCCCGGATTCGAATCTCACGTGCGTCTCTCGGAACAGTTCGAATACTCCGCTGCAGGCGCTGACGCTGCTCAATAATGAAATATTTGTGGAAGCGGCTCGCAAGTTCGGTCATCGGATCCGCAAACACGATGGCTCCGATAGAGTTCGGCTGACGCGGGCGTTCCGCTTGTGTGTCTCGCGTGAGCCGACTGTTCCGGAACTCGGCCAGTTTCAGGAAATGCTGGATGCTTCGCGAAAATGGTACGAAGCTAACAAGGACGCCGCTCTCGCTCTTCGTGGCGCTGGTACGAAATCTGATTCCCCGGAAAGCGGCCCTGAAGATGTCGAAACTGCGGCCTGGGTCGCGACCTGCCGAATCATGCTGAACATGGACGAGTTCATCACTCGCAACTGATCGATCATAACTTTGGAGACGGCAACAATGGATATCTCACGACGTGGATTCATCGCTGGCGGCGTGGCAACGCTGGCCGGATCAACAATCGCGGCTTCAGGCACCGCCGCTTCCGCAGCAAAGGCTCCCGTCCGAAACGGGGCTTCGCACATGAAGCTGAGCCTTGCCGCGTACTCGTTCAATCGAATGCTGCCTCGCCCGAGCAGAGGTCAAAAGGGTGAGATGACGCTCAAAGATTTTGTCGACTACTGCGCGAAGCTGAATCTCGACGGCACCGAACTGACGTCGTATTACTTTCCCGAAGAACCGTCGCGAGACTACCTGCTCAACCTCAAAGAGCAGACGTTTCGGTTGGGGCTGGATATTTCCGGGACGGCGATCGGCAACGACTTCTGCGTTCCGGAAGGTGAGAAGCGACAGGCTCAGCTCAAACTCTGCCGAGACTGGATCGACCATGCGGCTGTCATGGGCGCACCCGTCATTCGCATCTTCGCCGGAAAAGTTCCAAAAGGCGGCACCGAAGAAGAAGCTCTCGATCTTTGCGTGGCCGGCATCAACGAAAGCCTCGACTACGCCGCTGAAAAGGGAGTTTTGCTGGCACTCGAAAACCACGGCGGCATCACCGCAACGCCCCAGCAACTTCTGTCGATCATCGAGCGTGTTAAAGATTCGAAATGGTTCGGCGTCAACTACGACAGCGGAAATTTCCGTACGGAAGACCCTTACGGCGACCTGGAAAAGATCGCACCGTTCGCGGTCAACGCCCAGATCAAAGTGGCACTCAAAACGCCGGACAACAAACACAAGGCAGCCGATCTGAAACGGATGGTCGAGATCCTTCGATCCGCCAACTACCGCGGCTACGTCGTCCTTGAGTACGAAGAAGGCAAGCCGTACGAAGAAATCCCGATGTACATTGCGAAGCTGCGAGAACTCATCGGTTAAACACCGTCGCGACGCGTCTTAAGCATCACACCCGAAACGGATCAGGAAACTCTCTGGCTATGAGTATTGATATTGCAGTTGTTCCCGTTGCCGGTCTGGGAACGCGTCTCCTTCCCGCGACGAAGTCTCAACCGAAGGAGATGTTGCCGGTTGGTCGAAAACCGGTCGTGCAGTACGTGGTCGAAGAGTTGACTCAGTCCGGTATCAATCGCCTGCTCTTTATTACCGGAGCCAGCAAGACGTCGATCGAAAACCATTTTGATACGGACGAGCGACTGATCAATCACCTTCGAGAAACTGGGCGGGAAGAAGAGCTGCAGCAACTCGATTTTGAACGTCGCGACGTCGAATATTTTTACACGCGTCAGCGGCGTCAACTTGGACTGGGGCACGCCGTCCTGTGTTCGAAGTCGCTGGTCGGCAGCCAGCCGTTTGTCGTCGCTCTGGGCGATTCGATTATCGGAATCAACGCGAAGTCGGACATCGTTCAGCGTATGACCGAGGAGTTCGAATCTTCGAAGGCCGACATCGTCGTCGCGTTTGAGGAAGTACCGCAGGCCGATGTCGTACGTTACGGAATTGCCAAGCCGCGCGGTGATGTTGGCTCGCGATTCGATCTGGAAGACCTGATTGAAAAGCCGTCCGTCGAAGAGGCTCCCAGCAGATACGCTGTCGCCTCACGATACGTTCTCAGCCCAGCCATTTTCGAAGCCCTCGAAGAAACCGAGCCTGGGAAGGGCGGTGAGATTCAGCTGACCGACGCCATTCGGATTCTGCTGAAGCGGGGAGCGAAGGGTGTGGGGATGGTGTTGCCTCCGGATGAGCGGCGGTTCGATATCGGTAACTATGGCAGCTACTTCAGAGCATTTGCCGACTTCGCGCTCGCGGATCCCGACTACGGCGATCAGCTGCGGGAATACCTTCGCGGAGTGATTTAGTTTGTTCGGTCAGCGGTTCATCCAGTGCTCTTGCAGGATCAATCATTATGAACGCACTTGAGTATGCAAAACAGTTGGTTTCGTTTGAGTCGACGAGCGTGCTGTCGAATGTCGCCGTGACCGATTATGCCCAGCAGCAGCTTGAGAAGATCGGATTCACCGTCGAACGCGTCGAATACAACGATGCAAACGGAATCCGCAAAGCCTGCGTCGTTGGGCGTAAAGGTTCAGGGCCTGGCGGCATGGCTTACTTCGGCCATACCGACGTCGTGCCGGCTGATCCGTGGCTGTTCGATGATCACGGTCCATTTCAACCAACGGTCAAAGACGATCGACTCTACGGTCGAGGTTCCTGTGACATGAAGGGCTCCGTGGCCTGCGCGCTGGCCGCGGCTGAGCAGTTTTCCGAAAGCGATCTCAAAGCGCCGATCTACATTACCTGCACCGCTGACGAAGAAATCGGCTATGGCGGAGCAGCGGAAGTCGCGGCGCGCTCCGAATTGTTTCAGGAGATGGTTGCCGGAGAGGCCAATGGAATCATCGGCGAACCGACGTCACTGGAAGTCGTGCACGCTCACAAAGGAGTCATCGGTTTCATCGCGACGTCGCGAGGTAAAGCGGCTCACTCAAGCACGCGGGAAGGTCTCAATGCCAATCTGGCCATGATCCCGTTTCTGGCTGAGATGAAGAAAATTCACGACGAGGCCGAAGCCGACTCGGACTGGCACAATCACGAATTCGATCCGCCGACGATCACATGGAACATCGGCATCAATGATCACACGAAAGCCGTCAACATCACGCCGCCGCAAAGTATCTGCACAGTGTACTTTCGGCCGATGCCCGGACAGGACGGAAACATCCTGCTGGAACGTGCTCGGCAGGCAGCTGAGGACAACGGCCTGGAGTTCACCGTGCCGGTCCACGGCGACCCGATTTACACCGACCCGAATTGCGACTTCGTCAATGAAGTTCTGCAAATTGCTGGTCGCGACAAAGCAACGACGGTGTCTTACGGAACGGACGGTGCAAAACTGACCGCGTTGAAGAAGCTGGTCGTCTGCGGTCCGGGCAGCATCGCTCAGGCACACACTCACGATGAGTGGATCGCGCTGGAGCAACTCGAAAAAGGCACGGAGCTTTACTCACGCCTTATCAAACACTGGTGCTGCTGAGCGTGCAGGTGCTGAGTCTGCATTTCCGAGTGAGACTTTTGATCGACCATTTCGAATCAGCTACAGCTTTCGGTTGCCAACGTACTCGGAAGAGAAAACGTCGGTAATGAAGACTTCGATTCGCTCTGGCGGATCCTTTGAGTCCGATGCAGGGTCGCCTGCCAGCGATGCCCCCGCCGCCGTAATTCGGATCCTTTGAGTATCGATGCCCCAATTCTCGAGCAACTTAAAGACGGCATGTCCCTGGTCATAGCTGCGGACAATGCCGTCGGTAATTGCTTCGGCATCGCCTTCCTCAACACCGCCCGTCGCGGCGACGTGTGAACGGATTTCAATTTTGTTTTTCTTTCCGCGAAGCTCTCGCACGATGCTGACGAGCTCCTCTTCTGCTTCGCCGGTCAGGTGAAACTCTTTCTCATCGTCGGCATTCGTGGTGGTCCGCTGGAATGTGAGAAACGATCCAACCTGTTGCGGAGTGCCTTCATCGGTCACTTTGATCCGCCGGTCATCGCCCTCCACAGATTTGGATTTTACACCGCCCCTGCCATTGTCCTCGGGCGATTCAGCTCCGAGTGATTCGTTGGGACTCTCCACGGTGCTGTTGGCCGCGAAGTTCTTGTCTGACGGCGCGACGGGGGCTGTCGGAAACCCCATTTTCTTGTCGAGCGCCGTCAGCACCGCTCGATACTTCTGCTCGGCGACGATCTCGCTCATCGAAACGAGCATGATGAAAAACGTCAGCAGCAGAGACATCATGTCCCCATAGGTAACAACCCATTCGGGGACGCCAGGTGGAGCATCTTCTTCCATTACTCTGCCTTCCAGGTTCGGCCGATTGCTACGGGGCAAAGCCCTCAGTCAGTACATCAACCGACACACTTTCTTCGTCTCGTTCAAGGGATGTTTCGAAAACGGTATACACCTCCCGGACCCACATTGAGCCGACTATGTCATCAGCAGGCCGCACAGTCCTCCCAGTCTGTAGCGTCGACACGTCTGCAGCCTCGATCGGAAAACGCAGTCGACGTTACAGTCGGTTGCCGTCGGCGCACGAAAACAGCTCCATCGGCAATCTGCACGATGGAGCTGAGAGTCTCACGCTGAGTCGATTGCGTTCCGCGCGAGAAACGCGGACGCAACTCTAGCGAAGGTCGTCCAGCGTTGGGCCGGCTTCGGGCGCCGCGATCGTCGGATCGATCGGTGTTCCATTGTCGTTGACGGCCAGTTCGCCGGATGTATCCAGGAAGATTTTGTCGTTCATGATCTCGGCGACGACGATGTCCATGTGATTCTTCGTCGGCATCTCGATCAGCGGCCGTGAACCTCGGTTCAAAGCGACGAGCCGCTTCTGGATCAGCGTGGACAGTTTGAATCGTCCACCGACTTTGTTGACGATGATTTCTTCTTTGAATTCTTCATGCATTGGATTCTGCCTCCCTCGACACGAGGACCTCGTTGATTTCATTGACTGCCCGGTCCAGGTCATCGTTGCATATTTGATAACGATACCGGTCAGCCGATTTTAACTCTTCCCGCGCCGTCCTCAGCCGTCGCTGGATAACTTCTTCTGATTCCGTTCCCCGTGCCCGCAATCGATTCTCGAAGACTTCTTCCGATGGAGTCTTCAGGAAAATTGTAATGGCGTTCGGGTATTGCTCCATGACGCTCAGAGCGCCTTTAACATCGATTTCGAGAAACGCCCAACCGCCTTCATCCGCTGCTCGATGCAGTTCCGAGTGCAAAGTTCCGTACCAGAACCCGGATGAATGGACCTCTTCGCACTCCACAAATTCGGCAGCGTCTCGCTTCTGTCGAAATTCCTCATCGCTGAGGAAGTAATAGTCTTCTCCGTTTGTCTCGTTGATTCGAATTGGCCGAGTCGTCGCCGAAATCATCTTGATCAGTTTGACTCGTGACTCAGCCACCAGTCGATTAACGATTGTCGATTTTCCGCTGCCACTTGGTCCCGACAAAACGACGACCTGCAGCGAACTGTCCGCAGCATTATCTGACGTGTCCTGATTAACCGGCTGGTCAGCCATCGGGAATTCTCCTGGAAAGGCCGGCTACTCAACGTTACCAAGGATTTCACGAATCTTCTCAACAGCCGCTTTCATCTCGACCACGTGGTGAGCGATTTCGACGTTACTTGCCTTCGAGCCCGTTGTGTTGATCTCTCGGAACATTTCCTGGCTGAGAAAGTCCAGCTTCCTTCCCTGCGAAGTTGGTCCGTTGATGACTTTCAGAAACTCATCAATGTGGCATCGCAGCCGAGTAATCTCTTCGTTGATGTCGCAGCGGTCTGCAAAGATTGAGACCTCGCGGATCAGGTTGTCCGGTTCGACGGTGGCTCCTGAACCTTCGAGCATTTCCCGCACTCGTTCAAGAATTTTGTCACGGTAGTTGTTGACGACTTCGGGAGCACGCTCGATGACGGAATCAAGATTCGTCGCAATCTGCTGGCAGCATTGTTCCAGCTCGGCCCGCATGGATTCGCCTTCCCGCTGGCGAAATTCGTTCAGACCGCCGAGTGCTTCTGTCATTACACCTTCGAGAAACGGCCACTCCGCTTTTGCGTCCAGCGACGAACTCAGCTCGTCCGAAATCACGCCCGGAAGCGTCAGCAAAGCATTGACCGAATCGGGAAGCGGGACGCCGTTGGTCTCGCCGATCGCTTTCAACTGGTTCCAGTAGCCGGTCAGCAATTCCGACGAAATCTGATACCGGCTGGATTGACCAACCGACGAGAACCGAACGTTGACCGAAACGGTGCCTCGTGCGACGGTCTTGCGGACAGCCTTTTCGATGAGTGATTCCAGAGAGCCGAGCACGTCCGGCAGGCGCGTGGAAACTTTGAGATGACGATTGTTAACCGCCTTGATTTCCACGGAAGCTGTGAAGCGGTCAGTCTGACCGCTGGCGCTTCCAAAACCCGTCATACTCAGCAGCAAAGCGACACCCCATCAACATCGTGGCGGACGGCGAGTCAAACACCGTAACTGGAAAAGTTCAAACCCGGTTGAGAGTTACTCTTTGTCGTCGTTCGCGTCCGCAGGTTTTGCTTCTGTCTCGGATTCAGAAGGTGCTGCGGTTTCAGACTCTTCGGTTGAGGCTGCTTCCGTGCCTTTGTCGTCGGACAACGGCGCGTCATCAGAAGTAGAATCACCGGCTGGATTGTCAGTTGCTGAGTCGTCGATCGTCGTACCTTCGTCGTCGCCGGTGCTCATGGAACTCATGCCGCCGCCGGTCTCGTCCGAATCTTTTTCGTCGATAGCGGCGGCGGTGTCGGTGTCGGCAAAATCACCCTTTACACTGGCCTTGCGCGCCAGCACACCACTAACGCCAGCCAGCAGAACCCAAGCCGTCACCAGACCGATCGTAATCTTGGTGAAGACGTCACCGGCTTTCGTGCCGAAAGCACTTTGTCCGCCGAGGCCACCGAAGGCTCCGGCCAGTCCACCGCCGCGACCACGTTGAAGAAGCACGACGAGAATCAGCAATCCGCTGATCACTCCCAGAAGGAGCATTGAAAAGTCCGCCAGGAAACCCTGCATTTGATTTTCCTTCCGACCGTAGTCGTTCAGGTAACCGGCTCACTCAATGTGATGCCAAAGTTCCGTCTGAATTATGATACCGAGGCGACACCGGCCTGGATGATTGGGATAAACAGTTCTGCCTTCAGACTCGCTCCGCCGACCAACGCTCCGTCGACGTTTGGCTGACCGAGCAAACCGTTTGCATTGTCTGGTTTGACGCTTCCGCCGTAGAGAATCCGAGTTGCCGCAGCGACGTCGCCGTTGAAGCGGCCTTCGAGCCAGCCTCGCAGGAACTTGTGAGCGGCTTCAGCCTGTTCGTCGCTGGCGACTTTGCCAGTTCCGATGGCCCAGACTGGTTCGTACGCGATGACGACGTCTGCCATCTGTTCGGCAGACACGTCGACCAGCCCGCAGGTCATTTGAGTTTCCAGGACGGCTTCCGTGCGATCGCCTTCGCGGTCTTCGAGCAACTCGCCGACGCAGAGGATGACCTTCAGGCCGACGTCCAGAGCTTTACGCACTTTCGTGTTGATCAGCTCGTCGGACTCGCCATTGATCTGCCGACGTTCGCTGTGGCCGAGCACGACCCATTTGCAGCCGACGTCCTGCAACATTTCGCAGGAGACTTCGCCGGTGAACGCTCCGGAACTTTCGTGCCATGCGTTCTGGCCGCCGACTTCCACTCCCGAGCCAGATGCTTCGGCAGCTGCCAGACCAAGGTAGGGATACGGTGGGCAGACGACGACTTCGACTTTGTCGCTTGGAGCAGGGACTTCAGCTTTGAGTGCCGCCACAAGTGCAGGACCTGATTCGCTGCAGGTGTTCAACTTCCAGTTGCCAGCAATAATTGGTCGTCGCATTGGAGAACGCTACCTCAGTTATGTCGATGTTGTCAGGAGCCAGCCAGAGCCCCACGGCGACGTTCGTCGCAGAGAGATCGCTCTTCGTCAGCGTTGGTCGGGCGACCTCAGACTGCTTCTAAAGCGGAAAGCGGCGAAACTGTACCAACAATGGACAGTCTTCCCAAGGAATCACGCCCCCAACTGTTGCCCACTTGCCGATTCATCTCGGAGAAACCTGTCTCGAAATGCCGCCGCGAGTGGATTGGTCGCCTCAGATTCGCGTCTTACTCCAGAGGAGAATCGACTGCCGATTGCAGAATTCTTTATGGAAGGACTTCCGACCGCGGGAATGAGCCAAGAACTTCCATACGAACTGCAGATTTCCCAAGATGCCCGAGCGTCTTTTTGACCTTTGATTCCGACTGGTGCCCTTCAAAGTCCAGGAAGAACAGATATCCGGCTTCCGGTCCACGCAGCGGGAAGGATTCGATCCAGCTTAGATTGACTTTGTTCTGTTTGAACGCGACCAAGGCGTCTGACAGAGCTCCGGGTTTGTGCGGAATCTGCAGCAAAAGTGCCGTTCGGTCGCTGCCGGTTGAGCCAGGTACATGATCACCGATGATCGCAAACCGTGTCACATTGTTCTTATTGTCCTGAACGTCCGCCGCGACAACTTCCAGGCCGTATTCGACAGCCGCTCGGCCACTGGCGATCGCAGCGGCCCCTGGTTTATCGCGGGCGAGCTGGGCAGCGGTTGACGTGCTGGTGACGTCGTGCAGCCGAGCATGCGGCATGTGTCGGTTCAGCCAGTTTCGGCACTGCGAAAATGCCTGCGGCTTGCTGTAAATCTCGGTGATCTGGCTTCTCGCACAACGAGCCAGCAGGTTGTGATTGACGCTCAGCTGGACTTCGCCGCAAATCCTGAGCGGCAGACGGGTAAACATGTCCAATGTGTCAACAATTCGTCCGTCAGTGCTGTTTTCGATCGGAACGATGCCGAATTCTGCATGGCCGCGGTTCACTTCTTCGAAGACCGAGGCGATCGTGCTGACCGGAATCAGGTCGGCGGCTTCGCCAAAACGTTCGATCGAGGCCTGGTGCGAGTAGCTGAAAGCTGGTCCCAGATAGGCAACTCGCTGCATGCGAACTTTGCGACGGGCTCCGCTGAAAACGTGCCGCATGACGCCACTGACTGCCAGCGTCGAAAGCGGGCCGGCATTTTTTGCCAGCATTCGAGTGATTGCTTCGTCCTCAAGTTGAGGCGAGAAAAGAACTTGCCTCGGATCGTCGTGAGACTCGATCCAGTCGATGGATAGCTGAGCCCGCTGATTGATCAGCTTGAGGATTTCTAGATCCAGTTTCGCGGCGGCAGACTGAAGCTGCTCAGGCGATTTCTTCCGGGACGAGGTCTTCGGCTTGGAAGCTGTTTTTCTGGCGGCAGCTGTATTTGTGGCCTTTGCCGGTGCGCGACGAGTCGATTTAGTCGCGGCCGTCTTCTTCTTCGCCATGAGAGCCCTTTCGCCATTGAGCACTGCCAGAATCGGCGTGCCGGTCGGCGTCGGATGAATTTACGTCTGGCTTAACTGACGACTCTGCAACAAGTTAACGTGCAAATCGCGGACATCCGCGGCGCC
>JBLFXD010000070.1:0-13851 GCA_047611045.1 Planctomycetaceae bacterium
GGAATCCAGAGTCGACGAGTCGACGAGTCGCGGTCGTGACCGAAGCGTAGGGTCTGTCAAGCGCAGCGCGGGCGTACCACCAATGCAGAATGGAACGCCGGCGCTGCGCTTGACATGCCCTACGGTTGCGGAAGAGTCACAGACGAGCCGTCATTACAACTTCCGGACGTAAATGTTTGCGAAATCGACGGGGCCGTCCGGGGCGATTCGCAGCCTGCCCTTCCTCGGAGTGTCGTTAAGTTCGCGATTGATGATGGCGGACTCGCCGTTGACGGACAGGTTCAGAATGTTGCCGATCAGAGTTCCTTCGAATCGGTTCCAGCCGCCGCCGAGGTGCTTCTGAAGGTCCTCGTTGCTCGGATCGATGTTGATGGTCGTGCCTTTGGAATCTCGCAGAGAGATCTGCACGACTCCCGAATTCTCTTTTCTCCGAATGTCGAAGACGAAGCCGAAGTCTTCGAACTTGTCGACCGTCTCGATGGCTGATTCGCCGACCGGTGCTTTGCCGTCGTATGAGAATACCCAGTCGTTGGACTTCCAATTGCCGGTGACGTTTTTCCCGATGTGCCAGCCTGAAAAGTCGACGCCAGTGTAGAGGCAGCGGTAATTTCGATTCGCGATGGCGACGTGCTCGTCGGCGATCGGGGTATCCGGCAGTTCTTTGATCTTCACGTTGCGGTAGTGAACGATTCCGCCTTCCGATTCCAGGCAGATGTAACCTTTGCGAGGGCTGCAGTCTGTTCCTTGGGTCACAACCTTGCCGTTCACGGCGAGCAAGATGTGTCCGTCCTGGCAGGTAATGCGGTAGTGGTTCCACCCGGGGCTTGGCTTGGAGCGTTCTTCGGTCGGGAAGGCGCGACTTCCACCTCGGCCGTTGACCGGAGTCATCTTCGCACCGTGAATCGGGAAGATGTCTCCGTGCGTCGTGTGGCTTTTCGTGTTGCCGTACGCGTTCTCCAGTACCTGAACTTCGATGCCTCGATGAAACGGGACTCCGCGAGCGGTGATGTCATCGGCCCAGACGAAAACTCCGGCATTTCCACGAGGCACCATGTGTCGCCACTCGAGTTCCATGACGAAGTTCTGGTACATGCGGGCGGTGCGAAGTTCGCCGATCGGTTTTCCCGAGCAGACGAGCATGCCGTCCTGCATTTTCCAGGTGGACGGAGCTGTGTTGACGGCCACCCAACCGGTCAGGTCTTTCCCGTTGAAAGCTGGTTTGAACCCTTCTTCTGAAGTGTCGTCAGCGAAGCACCGATTCTGAATCAGCGACGAGCTTTGCAGTGCGAACAGCACGAACAGAAGAGCAGGGCACAGAGAGAACGCGGAACGGAATCGGCGAGGCATGATTCAGTCTCAACTGCGAGGAGTGGAACTTGGAGAGTGAGGCGATCACGTTAATCGCCGCCTGATTTGTGTGCCACTGCTGAAGGGTTGACCCCGGGAAACCTGGTTGTTTCCGTAGAGGTTGTGAGTTTTTCCGAAGGGGGTGACCAGCGGAGCGAATCGAACGGCTGGTGTGCCGGCGCGGGCAATCGAATTGAGTTCTCAGACGCCAGGGTTTCTCACAGATTTCTCCGACGGCACACCACGATTCCAATTCTGCTCGCTGGTCACAGCCTACGACCTCGGAACAGAATCAGCGAGATGGTCGATCAATCGTTGGCACTCGGAAGCCAGCATGTTGATTCGTCCGACGACTGGCGGCTCGGCGACTGCTGGCAATGCCGTCGCAGCGGAGACGATTTCGCGGTGATACCAGATCAGATCTTCGGGGCTGGCGTTAAAGCGGCTCCAGAATTCTTCGCCGCGTTCGAGGTCGTAGACCATTGAACCGAGATTGTGGAGCTTGTCGGCCAGGACGATGGCACGGGCATACGGCGAGGCTTCCCGGACAACGGCGATGTGGGCTTCTTTGCGGGCTTTCCAGGGAATCTTGGCGCCGGTCGTGTCGGTCTTTTGCTCGCTGCATTCGAGGACGAGGTCGACGACAGACTCAGGAAACTCGGCAGTCAGCAATTCGACCGTGCAGTCGGTATCTTCGATCGTGTCGTGCAGCGCAGCGGCGGCGAGCAGTTCGTCGTTGTCAAAGCCGGCCCGGGCGAGGATCAGCACGACGCTGGCTGGATGCTGAAAGTATGGCAGGTCGGACGCTTTGCGAGTCTGGTTTCGGTGAGCGTCGGCGGCGACTCGGAATGCTTTTTCGACCAGCGGCGAATAGAGCGAGCTGGCGTCGGACTGAGCAGCGTCTTGAGGAATGGAGTCGGTCATTGAATTGGCGAGGTGTCGTGGCGGAATTCGTTGAAGTTCATGTATTCCCAGTGACGGTACAGCGCCGATTTTTTGAGCAGCACATCGTGCGTACCGACGACTTCGACTTTGCCTCGATTCAGCAGAACGATGCGGTCGGCATTGCGGAGTGTCGAGATCCTTGAGGGGAGAACGATCGTCGTGCGGTTCGCTGATGCCCGGCGAGCGGCGTCTTCCATGTGAGCTTTTTCATCCTCAGTCATGTCGAGCCGTGGTTCTTCGATGATCAGCAACGCCGGGTCGCGAAGCATGGCTCGCGCCAAAGCCAGCAGGAAGCCCTGCACGTCGCGGAGCTGATCGCCGTGTTCGCCGATCGTCGTTTCGTACCCTTGCGGAAACTTCTGAATGAAGTTGTGAGCGTGAACCATCTTCGCCGCTTCGGTTGCCTGCGTCAGTGAGTATCGCGACTCGCCACCGGTGATGTTTTCCAGAATCGTCCCGGTGTACCAGGGTTCTTTGCCTCCGACCAGAAGTGTTTCGGCGCGGAGAGATTCCAGCGTTGCCCAGTTAATGTCTTCACCGTCGATGAGGACTCGGCCGGAGTGAGGTTCGATAAAACGAGGCAGCAATGAAATGAGGGCTCGCGCTTCGAGGGCGTCGAAGCCAACGATGGCTGTTGTTCCGGAGGCGGGGATCTTCAGCGACACCTTGTCGAGCAGGTTTCGTTTTCCCTGGCGATAGACGACGTCTTCCATCTCGATCATTTTTTCAAGTGGTTGCAGGAATTTCGCGCCGACGGCCTGGCCGACTTCAGGAATCGTGTTGAGGTATCGGTAGATCCGCTCGGCTGCCTGGCCGGCCTCACCGCGAAGTCGCCGCAGGTTGGCCAGGGATTCAATCGGTTTCAGGCCGAACGCAAAGCACGATAGCAGCAGCAGACCTTCGGCGAGGGTGAGATGTTCCGGCGAGTCGGGCAGCCCCTGCATTCTCGCGCCGAGCAGAAACAGGACGAGGGAAAAGCACGTCAGGCCCAACATTCGCGAGAGCCAGAACGCTCGACGTTCGCGCCGTTCGATTTCCTGGAGCCTTCCCTGGTAGCGCGCGAGATGCTTTTCGAAACGCTCGTCTTCGTTCGCTTCGAGCTGATAGCCTCGCACAAGCCGGCTTTTGCGGATGCCCTCGCCAAGTAGTTTCAGATCGGTCGTTGCTCGATCGAGATTCAGCGTTTGCTCGCGCTCAAGGTAACGGCGTTCCCGGCGGATCAGATACAAGCTCGCGAGCAGGGGGAGCATGCACTCGATGGTCAGCATCCAGTTGAGTGTCATCGCCAGGATCATCAGCACGAACAGCCGCATCGGGCTTCGAAAGATTGTTCGGATCCACTTTTCGATGCCGGAGCGGACGGTTTCGACTTCTGTTGTAAACAGCTCAAGAACTTCGTCGGTTCGCGCGTCGACAAGATCGCTCGTGCCCATCCGGATCGAGTGGCGATGCAGTGACTGTCGAAGTTGCCCGGCTGTGTGACCGGCCGCTCGCGAAGCCAGCGTCACCATCTGAGTCATGGCGGTGCTGTGGAGAAATCCCATGGTCAGGCCAACGGCCAGCAACCAGGTCAGTGCGGAATCGGTTGCCTGAAGACTCGGAAATCGCTGGCATGACCAGGCCAGCATTTTTCCCCACGGGCGATGTCGCAATTCCCACGCGACCGCTTTTACCCCAAGCCCCGTCAGCGCGCGCGGTGTTGGGTACGGTTCGCCAGGATTCTCGGCGTCAGAGTTTTCGTCGACGCTGTCGAAGAGTTGCTCGTACTCGGCGACGTTGTGCGACTCGATGGTGACGACGCCGCGCGAATTCAGCAGGGCGACGATCAGGAAGGTGCAGACGAGCACGGCGGCGAAGGCGGCCATCCCGACAATGCACCAGACGAGTGCCCACAGCGAGTGTCCACGGATCAGTTGCCGTATCGGAAAGACTCGCCGCAGCAGATCAAGATACTGCTTCGACACGACGGAACCGCTTTCCGCACAGAATTCCGCAGCTCTTGCCTCTCCTCCAGATCGTTCAGCCGCCCGGTATCAGACAGCAGCGCGCGAGGCACCGCCGTCTGCAAACCACTAACCAGGCGAACGAGCAGATTGACTGCTCAGGCAAGATCCCGGTCTTCAAAAAGGATGAATGAAAGGAGAATTGCGGCTCCGCCGTAGACAATCGAGTAGGCCAGAGCGGCCAGTAGATAGCTGGGAGGAATCAACTGACCGGTCGCCACGGCGGCGGACATGTTGAAGAAGTCGAGGTTTGGCAGAACTGTCGCGATGAGTTTCGCCATGAAGTCGACAATTTCGATCTTGATCGCTCCCGACTGGACGAGCACCGGTGTGATGTGCCCGATGACGAAGATCGCCAGCGACGTCACAATGTTCACGACCATCGGCATCCGAGTCGAAATGGCCACACTGACCGCCGTCAGAACGGCGATTTCCATGAAGATCAGAGCAAAACCTGGCAGCACCTGGAGCACGGCCACTGCTCGTTCAGCGTTTGGCATGAACGAGCCTTCCTGCAGCAGATTGGGGATTTCTTCTCCCGATTCCCGTGCGTCATAGCCCACCTTGTAAAAGATGAAAGCGCAAAAGATGATCATCAGCGGGACGATCAGCATCAGCACGCCCTGCAGAATTCCGATGTACTTGCCGACGATGAACTGGCGGCGAGTAATCGGCTTGGAAAGCAGCGTCATCGCCGTCTTTCCTTCAATTTCGCTGGCAATGCTCGTGCTTGACGTCCAGATTGCGAGTAGCAGGCCGCTGATCAGAATGGTCGCCAAACCGCAATCTTTCAGCATCTTGATGTCTTCTCCAAGCGAGAAGAACGGCAGGAACGTGTTGACGACGATCAGCAGGATTCCCATGGCAAGCATCAGCAGAAACAGCGGCTGACGCACGGCTTCTTTGGTTGTTGCTCGAGCAATGACGCCGGTTTTAGTCGTCAACGTCGTAATCAGCATCGCGACAAGGATGCCAACAAACATTGCTCCCAATGCCCACCACTTCCAGACCGGAGTTCCTGCGTCCGCTCCATCAGCGGCGAGAATTCCGAGCGCTACAAACGAATCAGCCATAGTCGTTCAAACCTTGTTGTTGTGCACAGATCCGCGATTCACAAAGAGGCGGATGGAAAAATGATCCGCCAAACAAACGATATCGTCGCCTCAAAACCGATAGCTCGGCCCACTTTATACAGACAAGTGGCCGAGCAAAAGCATGGAATCTCACTGATTGGCAAGGTCGCGTGGTGACCAGCGAACGGAACCGATAGATTCTGTCCAGCTCGACCATTTCACAATTTCTGAGCCCTTGCATCCGCACTAACTGGTATGAGCGGCGCATGGGCAGAGTCGGGATTTGCCCCGGCGATCTCCTGACCAATTGACGCGGACTACGACAATGACCACTGCCGTGATTGGTGCTTCGGGACAACTTGGGACGGATCTTCCGAAATTTCTCCGAGGCGATGTCGTCCCGATTCGCCACTCTGAGATGGAGCTTACAGATTCGGACAGTATCCGGGCGTGTCTGGATCGAATTCAGCCGAAAGTTGTCATCAACTGCGCGGCGTACAACCTTGTCGACAAGGCCGAGGACGCGATCGACGAGGCGATGGCCGTTAATGCTCTGGGCCCGGCCCAGCTGGCTCGCTGGTGCGAAGTAAACGGGGCGACGCTGGTTCACTTCAGCACGGACTACGTATTCGGAGATGGCGGAGGCGGTTCGCCGGGCTCGACTGCTGAGTCTGCCCCGTTGAGCCCGCGAAATGAAACAGACCTCGCCACGCCCGATTCAATTTACGCGGCGAGCAAGTTTTCAGGCGAAAACCTGGTCCGAGCCATCTGTGCTCGCAGTTTTGTGATCAGAACCTGCGGGCTCTACGGAGTCGCGGCGACTTTGGGAGCGGGTAAGGGAAACTTCGTCGAGACGATGCTCAGGCTCGGTCAGGAACGAGACGAACTGTCCGTCGTGAACGATCAGCACTGCACACCGACTGCAACTCGCGATCTGGCCGCAGCCACGGTCGAGCTGATCGAAACGGATCAATTCGGGCTTTTCCACGCGACGAATTCCGGAGCGACGACGTGGCACGACCTCGCTGGCGAGATTTTTCGACAGTCCGGGATCGACATCAAACTTCGGACGCTCTCGACCGAAGAATTCGGAGCAAAGGCGGCTCGGCCCTCTTTCAGCGTGTTGAACTGCCAGAAGCTTGAGACCGCAATCGGTCGGCCAATGCCCCCCTGGCAGGACGCATTGAGCCAGTATCTGATCGATCGATCGCAGAATTTCGCCGCAGATCAGCGCAGATGAACGCAGATTCCTGGATCATCATTTCTATCTGCGTCCATCTGCGCTGATCTGCGACCCATTTACCGATCGGTGCATGTAGCCCGTGGCGCACCTGGTCCGGATTTCGTCCTTTGTCGAGTGCCACTACAATCCGCCGATCATTTTCCGTGAGGTTCGTGTCTGTATCATCAGGCAGTATCAGAGCCGTTCGGAAACCCTTGCAAAAACAACCTACGGCCAACAAGCCACGTGATAAACGGAGTAGACGAACCCGATGTCCGAAGAAGCCAAAGTCAGCAAAGTTGAAGTCGAAAAAGCCGGCAGCCGGCAATTGCGTGGCACGATCGCCGAGGAGCTCGATCCATCGCAGGAATGTTTCAGTGGAGGCAACGTCGGTTTCCTGAAGCATCATGGAACCTACCAGCAGGACAACCGCGACGACCGCGGCGTCAAGGCTGAGGACGGTGCGAAGAAGGGCAAAAGCTACATGATGATGGTGCGGTCCCGGATTCCCGGCGGCCAGCTGACGGCAGACGACCTGCTGGCGGAACTCGACATGTGCGACGAGTTCGGTAACGGCACACTGAGGATCACCAGCCGGCAGGGTCTGCAGCTGCACGGAGTTCTCAAAGACGATCTGCAGCCGACGATTCGAGCCATCAATGCAAAGACGACGCTGACGACGCTCGGAGCGTGCGGCGACGTCAACCGAAACGTGATGTGCTGCCCGGCGCCGCTTCGCAACAACGCCGTCCACGATCAGATGCAGGAACTGTCGCAGAAGATCGCTCACCACTTCCGGCCTCACACGACGGCCTACCAGGAAATCTGGCTGCAGGATTCGGAAGGCGAAAAAGAGAAAGTCGCCGAGTTCTCCCCGGTCGAAGAACCGATCTATGGCGAATGCTATCTCCCGAGAAAGTTCAAAATCGGCATCGCACTGCCCGAAGACAATTGCGTCGACATTCTGACGTACGACCTCGGCCTGCTGGCGATTGTCGAGAACGATGAAATCGTCGGCTACAACGTCTTCGTCGGTGGCGGTCAGGGAGTGACTCCGGCGGCGAAGAAAACGTACGCGGCCGTTGGGCTGAAGATGACCTTCGTTCCAGCCGACAAAGCCATCGCGGTGGCCGAAGCGATCATTAAATGCTGGAGTGACAACGGCAATCGTCTGGACCGAAAGCAGGCCCGGATCAAGTACCTGATTCGCGAGTGGGGGCTCGACAAGTTCAAGGCAAAGGCCGAAGAGTATTACGGCAGCCCGCTGCCCGAGCCTCGTCCCGAAGACATCCACGACGTCGATGACCACATGGGCTGGCATGAGCAGGGCGACGGGAAACTCTACCTGGGCATCAACGTCGAAAACGGTCGCATCAAAGACGACGGTGACCTGCAACTGAAAACTGGGTTGCGAGCGATTCTCAGCAAGTTCAAACAACCCGCTCGCCTGACTGCGATGCAGTCGCTGATCCTGTGCGATGTCGATCCGGCTGATCGAGACGCCATCGATCAACTGCTGGTTGACCACGGAATCAAGAAAGCAGACGAACTCTCTTTGATTCGACGATTCTCAATGGCCTGCCCGGCTCTCCCGACATGCGGCCTTTCGGTTACCGAATCAGAACGCGTCATGCCGCGAATCATTGATGACCTGGAAGTGGAACTCGACAAGCACGGCATGCAGGACGAACGAATCGCCGTCCACATGACCGGTTGCCCGAACGGTTGTGCCCGACCGTACTCTCCGGACATTGGACTGGTCGGCAAGTCCCGAGGCAAGTACACGCTCTACCTCGGCGGCAACACGCTCGGCACAAGAATCGGATTCATCTACCAGGATCAAGTGCCGCTGGAAGAAATCGGAACGACCGTCTCGCCCCTGCTGGGCTATTTCAAGTCGGAACGCACCAACGGCGAATCCTTCGGCGACTTCTGCGCTCGGAAGGGCCTCGAAGACCTGCAGCAGCACGCCGCGGTTTAGTCTGCGTATTACCAGCGTCTCGCTCGTGTGCCACTGGCTTTGCCAGTGCGAACCAGCCTGCGGGCGACGATCTGAGATAGCACTGGCAGAGCCAGTGGCACACTTTTAAACGGACTGCCAACATCTCGCTTAGGATAGGCTCAGAAATTAACCGTACATTCAGCAAACGGCCTTACGCTGGCTGAACTGATTACGCCGCAGGCGTTTTACCCATTAGCCTGGGGGCAGCGAAGCGCCACCCCAGGACCGAAAAAAGTCTATGTCGCGTACGCTGAAAGCGTTCTACAGCCAGATCAATTTTGTGTAACCCCTGCAGGGTAAAACTAACGCGACGCACCAACCAGGGTGCGCCGGTACGCGGCGACCCCTGGCTATTGGGTAGAACGCTTTCAGCGTAACTCTTGTCGCCGAGCGGTCATTTGTCGTCAATTGCACGATTAATTTGTCAGTCATCGCTTAGCACAGACAATGTTCGAGGAACGGACCAATGAAAACTCTGTTGCTTATCTTTGCGTGTCTTGTGTCTTGCTGCGTCGCTTCAGCGGACGATTCAATACATGTTCTCGTCTGGGACGAACGTCAGCCTCGGCAGTCGGAAGCGTACGACAATTTCCTGGGCAACGAGATCGTCTCGCGGCTCAAAGCGTCGACTGACGATCTGGAGTTTCGATCCGTTACGCTCGACGATGCTGAGCAGGGGCTGTCGGTCAAAAATCTGGAATGGGCCGACGTCATCGTCTGGTGGGGACATGCCCGGCAGCGGGACGTGACGGACGACAACGCTCGGCGGATTCTTGATCGAGTTCTATCGGGCGAGGTCGACCTGATCGCTCTGCATTCGGCTCATTGGGCAAAGCCATTCGTCGAAGCCATGAACTGGCGCAGCGTCGAAGACGGCCGCAAGCATCTGGAAGCTCACGCCGAAGGTCGAACTCTGACGATCGAAACCGTCGCTCCCCCAAGACAGTACACGGTTCCGACGCACGGTAGCGTGCTGACGCCGGCTTACTTTGGTTACAAGAAAAGCCAGCAGGCATTTCACGGCCTGATCCATTTGCCGTGGTGCTGCTTCCCTGACTACCGCCCTGACGGCATGCCGGGCACGATCGCCGTCAAACTTCCGGAGCATCCCATCGCAAAAGGCCTGCCCGCGACGTTCAAGGTCAAGCAGACGGAAATGTACAACGAGCCGTTTCACGTTCCCGATCCTGACGAAGTGATCTTTGAAGAAACCTGGGAACTCGGCGAGCGATTCCGCAGCGGCATGGTCTGGAACATTGGCAAAGGCAAAGTCTTCTACTTCCGCCCCGGCCACGAGACCTACCCGGTCTACAAACAGGCCGAGGCACTGAAAGTCGTCGAAAACGCCTGTCGCTGGCTTGGTACAACCAACTGATCCGAGCTACGGCACAAAGACAAACTCGTTTGCGTTGAGCATCGCTCGGCAGAACTGAGGTAACCCGACCTGCTCGATGAACACGGTTGAGTCTGCGAGTTCGTCGGCAGTCGGTTGTCGCCCGAAGCATCGTTTGAAGGCAGCTTGAACTTTTTCGCCAGTCGACTTCGGAGCTTCGCTGGTCAGTCGCTGGGCGAAGAACTCAGCCTGCTCGGTGATGAACGAGCTGTTCAGCAGGTTCAATGCTTGCAGCGGCGTTGTTGAGCGGCTGCGTTTTGGGGTGACCTGGCTCGCGTCGGGACAGTCGAAGGAGCCGAAAACGGACTCCTGCTCCTGCCGAACCTTCGTCATGTAGATCATGCGGCGAAAGTCTTCAGGACCGTACGTCGTCTTCGGGTGAAAGTGGCGAACGTTTTCCATCTCGACCTCAAAGCCGCTGAAGCCTTGACCGCCCATCTTTGTGTCGAGCTTCCCGGTCACCACAAGAACGCTGTCTCGGATGACTTCGGCTTCGATCCTTCTTGGTGGGAACCGCCAAAGCAATCGCGTTGCACCGTCGACACTGATTGACTCGCGATTCGGGCTGCTGTCCTGCTGCCAGGTGTTCGACATCAGAATCTGCCGATGTAGATGTTTCAGCGACCAGCCATTGTTCATCAGGTCTCGCGCCAGCCAGTCGAGCAGTTCGGGATGCGACGGCGACGTTCCGTTGGCTCCGAAATCGCTCGGCGTGTCGACGATGCCTGTTCCGAAGTGAAACTGCCACAGCCGATTGGCGATGACTCTCGCCGTCATTGGGTTTTCGGAGTTCGCGACCCACTCGGCAAAGGCGACCCGGCGTTGCTGCTCTGCCGCGTTTCCGTCAAGTTTCAGAGTTCCCAATGACTCGATTGCGTCGGGGCCGACGACTTCCCGCTTCGCGTTATGGTCTCCGCGGTAGAGTCGGTGAGTCGGCCCCGGCTGGCTGAATGTGCCTGCGTAAACGGTGGGGACAACCGAAAGCTCCGCTTCGTTTTTCTGAGCGGCTTTAAGACCGGCCAGCCACTGTCGTCCTTTGGCGGCGCGTTCTTCAGGTGCGTTGTCAAAGTTGTACTCGGGCTCTGATTTCTTTGCTTTGCCGAACGGTTGACGATCTTTCGACGAGGCAACGGTCTTCCATTGGTCGGGCACCGTTGCGACTTCGATTCTGTACTCCGTGGCGACGCGGTCGCTGTACCGGCCCTCTCGGTCTCTTGCCCATTCAACACGGTTGATCGTTGTCGGTTTCGGAAGTTCAATCTGCACCCAGCCGGCACCCGCTTCGTTGGAGATCCAGCTTCGCGAGTTTCCATAGGCGCCGTCGTTGACGTGTTTGAGTTTGTGGATTTCGTGGCCGGGCAGCGAACTCGAACACGTGGCGACTGCTCCTGCACTGGCGAGAGCGACGTTCGACTTTTCGGAAAAGATCTCCAGTTCGTCGATGCACGGTTGCGAAGAGCTGGTCTTCAGAATCGTGAACCGAACAAACTTCACCTCGACCGCCTCGAACGAATCAACGTTGTGTTTCGCGGTGACCGCATCGCGAAGCCCCGGCTTCAATGCCGGAATGAATTCGGCGAGGTTCTTTCGCAGCTGCTGAACCCTTTGCTGAACGGCGGCGAGTTCTTTTTGTCGCTCATTTGGGACCGGCAGCCTTCGGTCTGCGTGTTGGACACCGGCAAAGACTGCCTGCACGGCGTAGAAATCCCGCTGCGTGATCGGATCGAACTTATGATTATGGCAGCGGGCACAACCGATCGTCATTCCCAGGAACGCCGTCGTCGTAGCGTTGATCATGTCCGAGAGTTCGTCCTGCCGCTGCATGAGGGTGAGATTAGGGTCTCGCCCTTTCACTATGTCGTGGGGGCCGGCAACGAGGAAACCAGTACCGATTGGCTCGCCGAACGCGTCTCCGGCGATCTGCTGACGAATGAAGTCGTCGTAAGGTTTGTCTGAATTCAGAGCGTTGATCACCCAGTCGCGGTAGTGCCAGGCGTTGGGCCGTTCGCGGTTAGTTTCGAAACCGTGCGTTTCTCCGAAGCGGATCAGATCGAGCCAGTGTCGTGCCCATCGTTCGCCGTAGTGAGAGCTGTCCAGAACCTGTTCGACCAGATTCTTCCACGCGTCTGGCGAGTCATCGTTGACGAAATCAGCCACCTGTTCAGGAGTCGGCGGCAGCCCGAGCATCACCAGGAACAGCCGACGAATCAAAGTGCGACGTTCCGCTCGCGGAGACGGCGAGAGCTTTTGTTCGTGAAGCTTCTTCAGAATGTATCCGTCGATCGCCGATGCGGCGAATTCGTGTTTGAGCTGTGGCGGTTCAGGATTTCCGACTGGCTGAAATGACCAGTGATCCGTCCTCCCGTCGTCGGTCGTGTCGCCTGCGGGCATCGTCAGACCCTGATCGATCCAACCTCGCAACACGGCGATCTGCTGGCTCGTCAGTCGCGGACCATCCGGCGGCATCTTCAGATGAGGATCCAGGCCTGCGACGACTTTGATCAGGAAACTGTCCGCGCTCTTTGAAGGGACGATGGCGGGTTCACCGCTCTCGCCGCCGCGCATGAGTGAACGCCGCGAGAGAATTCGGAATCCCGCTTCGGGATCTTCCGAACCGTGGCAATCAACGCAGTGGTCGTTGAGAATCGGCAGGACGTCTGCGGCGAAGTCGACTTTTCTCGACACTGCCGCAACGAGTTTTTTAGCCACAGCATCTTCAGCGCTCGTAGACGATCGAGTCGTCAACGTTGCAGCCGTAAGCACAGCCATCGTGATTAAGTAGCGCCATTGTGTCATTTGCTGTCTCGATTTTGACCGGTTGAGTTCCTTGTCGTGCCTCTCCTGTAACGACCACTCATGGTCGATCATTGAAACTTGTTGAGCAAGCGACAGGGCTGATGACTCTGGTGTTCGGAATGCTCGGCGAGTCGCTTATGATCGCCGTTTCGTTTCAAAAGTCAGCCTGTAAATTCAGACGAGGGATCGTCATGCGGCAAAGCCTGGTTCAAATGTCTCGCTCGTGGCAGCGACAAAAATTCGTAGTGGCGGCAGCGTTGTTTCTGCTGTTCTATGGTGCCGGCTTTGCCGATCAAGTGGCAATCGGGCAGGACGAGGTCAAGCAGGTCAGGGCACAACAGACTCCAGAAACTGCGACGGTGGAGAATGCTGAGGCGACGATCGCCGCCGACGCGAAATCTTCGCAGCCAAAGCGGCTTTCGTTTGTTCCGGAATTCAAGCCGGAGGATGTGCGGCCTCACGTTGAGTATCTCGCCAGCGACGATTTACGAGGCCGGCGCGGTGCAGGGGGACGGGCAGCCGCTCGCTATGTCGAGGATCATTTTCGCAAACTGAAATTGCTGCCGCTGTTTGACGGCGAGTACCTTCAGGAAATCCCCGGTCGACCTCGCGAAGACGGGCGAAAGACGATTTACGGGCAGAATGTGGGTGCCTGGCTGCCGGGCAGTGATCCGTCACTTCGCGACGAATTTGTGATCGTCAGCGCGCACTACGATCACCTCGGAATGCGCGAAGGCAAGATATTTCACGGCGCGGACGACAACGCCAGCGGGACTTCGATGGTGCTGGAGGTCGCTCGGAAGTTTGCATCGCTCGAGCAGAGGCCGGCTCGCAGCATGGTTTTTCTGGCGTTCGACCTGGAAGAACACATGCTGTGGGGATCGCGGTGGTTCGCGTCGCACGCTCCCTGGAAAATGGAACAGATCAAGTTGTTCATCACGGCCGACATGATCGGCCGTTCGCTGGGCAACCTGCCGATTGCAACGGCGTTTGTGATGGGCAGCGAGCATGGATCGACTTTGTCAGGCACGCTGGATGAAGTCGGCGAGCCGGCCGGGTTCAATATCGCG
>JBLFXD010000071.1:0-13558 GCA_047611045.1 Planctomycetaceae bacterium
CGACAGAAGACGACAGCTACGTCGACCGGAACAATGTCAATCAGAAGCGGCACGATCAGAATCATCAACAGGCCGTTGACCGGCTGGCTCGATTCGGGGATCGCTGCGAAATCCACAGAATGACTTCGGTCGACGCGATCGAATTGTTTGAGGATCGCAGTCTGGATTTCGTCTATATCGACGCTCGTCACTACCGGGAAGCGGTGCTTGAAGATCTGGAGTCCTGGTTCCCGAAGGTTCGACCGGGCGGCGTGCTGGCCGGGCATGATTATTTTGACGGGGTCGTTCCGTCGGGACACTTTGAAGTGAAATCGACCGTTGATGAATGGGCGGATGCAAAAGGTCTGAAAGTCGCCTGCACGGGCGAGAATGTCTGGCGGTCCTGGATCGTTCAGCTACCCGAGGCGATCGACGACACGATCGACGAAGTAATACCGGAGGCAACTCGGGGTGAGCCGTAACAGTCTTCGCTGAAATGCGGACTTCGCACCGTACGTCCGCCTTTCCAGGCGGATCTGAATGCGTCGACAGGTGATCCCGTTTCATCGGACAGGGGTCAGGCTGGAAAGCCTGACGTACGACAGGATTTTCGGTATGGATGCTTTGTACTTCTTCCGGCATAGCGATCACAACGATCTTGAGTTGCGGTATTCGTTACGCAGTATCGCCAAGCACATGCCGTGGATTCGGAAGGTCTGGATCTTTGGTGACCGCCCGCAGTTTCTGGTTGATGATCAGCACTTGATCGAACACATCCCTCATGAGTACATGGCGCGGGTGGGCGACTACCGGACTCCATTGACGAACTTTTTCCTCATGTTCCACATGGCGTCGTTGATTCCAGGTCTGGCTTCAGAGTACCTGTGGTTCTGCGACGATTTTATCTGCATTGATGACGTGTCTCCGGAACTCGCCCGTCGCGACCGGTATGTCGAGAACATGGCTGACGTTAAAGAACGTGGAACTGGCTTGTGGATGGAGTCGCTCTGGAAGACGTACGATTTCCTGAAGCGACTCGGATATCCCGGATACAACTTCGAGGCGCATGCCCCAACGTTTTACACAAAGAAACGCGTTTTTGAAGCCTGGTGTGATTTCCAGGATTATATGACTGAAGATCGCTGGTTCGGGATGCTGGGGCCGACGGCGATTCTCAATCATACCTGCCTGCAGGACGAGTCGAAACTTGTCAATCGGCAGGAGGAAGGACTCTGGGTGGGGTTTCACGAACGTGAAACGGGCCACACCGAAGTCCGGAATCTTTGTCGAGGCAAGACATTCTTAAACTTTGATGATGCCGGGTTTAGCTCTGGAGTCGCTCACTATCTGCAGGACAAATTTCCAATCGCCAGTCCGTTTGAAAGGGACGACGTGACAGAGACTGATCTGAAGTTGACCAATCATCGTCCAGCATCGCTCACACTGCCGGAGTCCGTGCCGGACGATGTCAACGTCCATGTGTATCCCAAAGTGATCCTGAAGAATCGCCATGAGCTGTCTGCTCTGTTGAATGAGCGGCAACTGACGACGGAAGGCGTACAGGTCGGAGTGATGCAGGGGAATTTTTCAGAGCATCTGTTGAGGCACTGGCGTGGAAAGCGGCTGCACTGTGTCGATTCGTGGCTCGATTCACAGGCTGATCCCCGGCATATCGACAAGTACAACCTGCCGCAGTGGAAGATCGATCACAACTACAATGAAACGGTTCGCCGCCTCGCGAGTTTCGCAGATCGTTGCCACATTCACCGCATGCGTCCGGTCGACGCCGCCACGCTGTTTCCCGATTCCAGCCTGGCATTCGTCTACATAACGGAGCAGCACTACCGCGAAGCCGTGTGGGAACAACTCGAAACCTGGTCACGCAAGGTTCAGCCGGGAGGAATCCTGGGCGGCCACAACTATCTGGACGGCGTGCTGCCCTCGGGACACTTTGAAGTCAAAAGTACGGTCGATACCTGGGCGCATGCGAAAGGCCTGAAAGTTGAATGCACCGGAGAATTCAGTCTGGCGGTCATGGCTGATCACGATGGAATAGTTGATTCTCTCTTGCAACAGCATCTCTCGGAATCATCAAATGATCTTGGGCGCTCACCTCAAACTCTGGTCGGAAATCTTCTCGCTTCAGTACTTGCCGAAAGGCAGGTGGATCACGATTGGGTATCAGGACATCCATCCGAAAGTTCGACAGATTGAAGGATTTCAGTTTGCCGATCTCAAAGAACTGCTTCAGCAGCGGGGCGTCGATGTCACCACTCTGGACTTCTTTGATCAACGGGCGGATCTGAAATTTGATTTGAATGAGCCTGTTGGCGGGGAATACAGCGAGACCTTCGACATGCTGCTCGACATCGGCAGCATCGAACACGTCTACGATACCAGGCAGGCGTTCACAAATTACCTTGGCATGGTGAAGACGGGTGGTTACATCTGCATCCACACGCCTGTTTCAGGATACTTTCGACACGGGCTGCACACGTTCCACCCGGAGACCGTCAGAGAGTCACTTCGACAGAACGGCTGCACGGTGTGTTACGAAAAGTTCACGACATCTTCCGGCCAGATCCTGCTTGAGGCCGATCTGAAGAATCGGAACGCATTGATCTGGATCGTTGCTCAAAAGACGTCGCGATTTGAAAAGTTCGTCAATCCGCAGCAGGGCCGATATGCGAATGCCGAAGGCAAGCCATCACATTCCGTAATCGGAGACTCGTGAATGGGCGAGAGCGTTTCCTGATTGCAGGATTGTGTCCTTCCGGCAGTCGCGCAATTGCTGGGAATCCGTTGGAAGCGACTTGGGTTGGGCGGGGGCGTTGTTGGTTTGCACAGCGTTGATTTACACGGTTGCTGAAACCGACGGGCTTGTTCCATCTGTTGACCGGATGGATGTACGCCGCGCCGCAAGGGACGCCGGTGCTTGACTGGTGGTGGCCTGTCGGCAAGCAACCGAGTCGACAGCCTCAATCAGAGCTGGGCAGTTGCGGGTTGGTCGTCGTCCGCCTGGCTTGTTGAGGATTCAACGGGTTCCGCGGCGGCAGGCGCCGTCGCGGCTAGTGCCTGTTCGATGGCCGCTTGAATGGTCACTCGGCCTTGCAACGCTTTGTTCCAGACGACTTTGCCGTCTCGGCCGATCAGCCAGTAGCCAGGAAAGTATTCGGCGTCGAATGCCATGAGCGCGTTTGTGGCTCCGTAAGCGTTCGGCCATTCGACTTTGTACTTGTCGAGAAACTTTTCGACGTTCTTCACACTTTCCGAATCGTCCGAAGTCATCCCGACGAAAACGACGCCTTTGCTATGGTACTCGTCATAGATTTTGACGAGGTCCGGCATTCCCTCGTGGCAGTACGGGCAATTCAGAAACCATCCATTGACGAAGACGACCTTGCCTTGCAGTTCGTCGGGAGTCGGACCGTCGCCGTTGAGCCATCCTTCGACGCCGGTGATCGGAGGAATGGTCTCTCCAATTTGCAGTCCAGCGCGCGATTGATCGAGCGTGTCGATTTTCCAAAGGAGCGGAGCGACCACCACGATGCACGCGAGGCCGATCAGCAGGCCGATAGTTTGCAGAGTTGTTTTCGACATGTTTCGAAGCTTTCGCAGGAACGTCAGTTTTGGTCGTGAGCAATGACCCCGGCGGATCAGCTTGCCAGCAGAGTCGGATGACTGTCAAAGATATTACGTTCCCCGACTCATGGCAGGTTGCGACCCGGATGGCAGCCTTCGATTCCAGTGATCGCGGAGCCATGCCGATATAATCGACACAGGCAGACGGTCGTGACGGCGGTTTGCTCGGCCCGAGCTTGACAATCCTCCCGAAACTCGGTCTCCTGTCTCAACAATTAAGTCGACTCTGATGGGACGATTGCTGCTTCCCACCCGCCGCCCTCAGCGGCTTGAGCAGTACCCAAACTTCGACTCCCACCTTTGCACCAAGAACAAACCCGGTATGCCGGGATGTGTTATTCAACTTCAATCAGATTTCGCAATCCCTCAGTTTGTGAACCTTCAGGAGAGTGTCCCATGCGCACTGGTACTAATCGTCGTGGATTCCTTCAGGCCGGATTCGCCGGTGGTGTGGGGCTTTCGCTTGCCAACTATTTCCAGATGCAGAAGGCTCAGGCCGACCTGAAGAACTACGAAAGCTTCGAAGGTACTGCCAAGAATGTGATCTACATCTACCTTCCGGGGGGATGTGCTCATCAGGAAACGTGGGATCCGAAGCCGTACGCTCCGATCGAATACCGAGGGCCGATGGGCTCAATCGATACCAACGTCTCGGGTATCCGCATCAACCAGACAATGGTGCACACTGCCAAGGTCATGGACAAGATTACGATCTGCCGATCGATGACCCACGGCGAAGCTGCTCACGAGCGTGGTACTCACAACATGTTCACGGGAGCTCGACCAAGCCCGGCTCTGAAGTACCCGAGCATGGGTAGTGTGGTCAGCCACGAACTTGGCCCACGGAAGAACCTTCCGCCGTACGTTTGTGTTCCGAACCAGCCGAATGAATTTGCGGGAACAGGATACCTCAGCTCGTCTTTCGCGCCGTTCAGTCTCGGGGCGGACCCTGCTTCTAAAGGTTTCAAGGTTCGGGACCTGAATCTTCCGGCCGGCATCGACGACGCTCGATTCACAACTCGCCGGAACGTTCTCGACAAGGTTAACGATCACTTCCTGAGCAAGGAAAAGGCCGACAACCTAGACGCCTTGAACAGCTTTTACGATCGGGCTTACAGCCTGATTAGCTCGCCGGCCGCCCGTGAAGCGTTCAACATTGACGCTGAAGATGGCGGGCTGCGAGATCGCTATGGCCGCAACACGGCCGGTCAGCGAATGCTGATGGCTCGACGTCTGGTCGAAGCGGGTGTGCGATTCGTGACGCTGACCTACGGCGGCTGGGACATGCACAACAACATTGACGCCAGCATCAAGGGTCAAGTGCCGTCGCTCGATCAGGCATTGGCTGCTCTGCTGACGGACCTCTCTGACCGGGGCTTACTCGACGAGACGCTCGTCTGCATCGCCTCTGAATTCGGTCGAACGCCGAAGATCAACAAGACCGCGGGTCGCGATCACTGGCCAAAAGTCTTCAGCGTCGTGCTGGCTGGTGGTGGCGTGAAAGGCGGAAACGTCTTCGGATCGTCCAACGCGACTGCCAGCGAGCCGGAAGAGAACCCACTGAGTGTTCTTGACTGGGCAACCACGATCTACCACACGATGGGTATTGTCGCCGACAAAGAGCTGATGGCTCCTGGCGATCGTCCGATCGAAATCGTCGACGGCGGAAAGGTTCGTCACGAACTTCTCGCCTAATTGAGATCAAAGAAGCCCGGCGTCTGTTTTTAAAGGCGCCGGGCTTCGTGCGTATTTTGAGTTTTCAAGTATCGATTTTCGCTGAACTGCGGATGTGATCCGCAGTTCCGATTTCGAAGCATCCCGCGATTTAGAGGTATGGATATGCCTGCGTTTCGGACCTTCCGTTCGCTGCTGGCTTTTGCGCTGTTGCTTTCAGCCAGCACGTTGTTTGCCGCTTCCCCTCGTCTGACGATCATTCTTCCACGAGGGGCTCAGCGTGGTAAGGACACCGAGCTGACCTTCAGCGGCAGCAAACTCGCCGACGTCGAAGAGATCATGTTCTACGACACGGGCTTTGCCGTCAAAGAATTCAAACCGGTCAACGCGAACTCGTTCAAAGCGGTGATCAGCATTTCTCCAGACGCTCGTCTGGGCGAGCAGGTTTGCCAGGTTCGAACGAAGACGGGCATCTCTGACTTCCGAACGTTCTTTGTCGGTTACATGCCCGACGTCGTCGAAAAAGAGCCAAACAGCGACTTTGCAACGCCGCAGGAAGTCCCGATCAACTCGACTGTAAATGGTGTCGCCACTTCCGAAGATGTCGACTACTACATCGTTGAAGCGAAGAAGGGCGATCGCATCGCGGCTGAAGTCGAAGCCATTCGACTCGGAACGACGCTGTTTGATCCGTACGTCGCCATTCTGGACAGCAAACGATTCGAACTGGCATCCGCCGACGACTCTCCATTGCTCATTCAGGACTGCGTCGTTTCGGCAATCGCTCCGGAAGACGGCAAGTACACGATCGAAGTCCGCGAGAGTTCGTACGGCGGAAACGGGAACTGCCGGTACCGAGTTCACATTGGCAACTTCCCACGACCAACGGCGGTTTATCCGGCCGGTGGGAAAATTGGTGAAGAAATCGAACTGAAATTCATCGGCGACGCCGCTGGTGATTTTGCACAGAAATTCACACTGCCCAAAGAAGTGATTGCCGAGTACGGCGTGTTCGCCGGGACAGACGGAAGCTGGTCGCCAAGTTGGAATACGTTCCGCCTCTCAGATGTCGGCAACTCGTTGGAAGTCGAACCGAACAACGATCGAGCGACTGCAACGCCTGCCGAATTCCCAACAGCATTCAACGGAATCCTGCAGGTTGCAGGCGATCAGGACTTCTTCAAGTTTACGGCAAAGAAGGGGCAGCAGTTCGAGGTCGAGTGTTACGGTCGACGCATTCGATCCGCGATTGATCCGTTTATGTACCTCTACAATGCTGCGGGAGGTCAGGTTGCCGCAAACGATGACTCGCGAGGCCCGGACAGTTACTTCCGGTTCAACGTGCCTGCTGACGGTGAGTACACGTTGCGTGTTACGGACCATCTCGGACGTGGTGGAGCGGACTTCGTGTATCGCGTCGAGTTTCAGCCGATCAGTCCCGGCCTGGATGTGAGCATTGCACGATCTGAACGCTACGGTCAGTACCGACAGCAGATTTTTGTTGGCCGGGGTAATCGTTTCGGAACAAACATCAATCTTGCTCGCCGAAACTTCGGTGGCGAACTCGTTCTCGCTCCGAAAGAACTTCCTGCGGGCGTGACCATGCACCACGACAAAGTGCCGGCCAACATGAGCGTGATGCCGGTCGTGTTCGAAGCCGCTGCGGATGCGCCGCTAGGTGGCGGGCTCTACGACTTCCTTGGGCATCACGCCGACAATCCTGAAATCAACGGCGGGTTCTCTAACAAGTCCGACTTCGTCTACGGGGCTCCTGGACAGTCGCTTTACTACACCAAGACCGTGCAGAAGCTTCCGATCGCCGTAGTCGATGAGATCCCATTCAAACTGGATATCGTCGTTCCAAAAGTTCCCATTGCTCGCAATGGCTCGATGCAGTTGAAAATCGTCGCGACCAAAAAAGAAGGTTGGGATGAAGCGATCACGATTCAGTTCCCATTCCGTCCGCCAGGCTTGGGTGCTGGCAGCTCTATCCAGATTCCGAAAGGAAAAACTGAGGGACTGTACCCGCTCAACGCCAACGGCAATGCTGCCGTTGGAACCTGGAAAGTCTTTGCGATTGGTTGGGCTGCGGTTGAAGGCGGCAACGCTTTCGCATCGACAGCTTTGGCGCCGCTGGAGATCTCTGAACCGTTCGTGACCTTCGCCATGAGCCGCAGCGCTTGCGACCAGGGACAGGACACTGAAATTGCCTGCACGCTGACGCAAACCAAAGAATTTCCTGGTGAAGCTGTTGCTCGAATCTTTGGACTGCCGAACAAGGCAGTCACCGAGCCAATGAATTTCACTAAGGATTCGAAGGAAGTTATCTTTAAGATCAAGACCGACGCGACGACTCCAGCCGGTCGACACAAGAGTGTCTTCGGGCAGATCACCATCACGATGAATGGGGAACCGATCGTCCACAATGTCGGCTCGACGGAATTGCGTGTCGACAAGCCGTTGCCCCCGAAAGTCGAACCGACACCGATGCCAAAACCGGCTGCGGTCGCCACGGCCAAGCCAGCGCCGAAGCCAGTGGTGGCGGCACCGCCAAGGCGACTGACTCGACTCGAAATGCTTCGACTTGAGAAAGCAAAAGCGGCCGCGGCCGCCGCTGGGAAATGATTGAATCGCTTCTACTGACTGCTAGTTTGTTTCGACCAACCCGCTGTTAAACCGAGTTTTAGATATTTGCCGAAGGGCACTTGAAGGATTACCGCCATGCTTCGTTCCCAGTTGTGGATTGTTGCTGTTGCGATCATCGCGTCTGTCTTGCCGCCTTCGGTGAATGCTCAGGACAAACCGACTTCGCTTGAGGTTTACCCGGCGGAAGTCCACATCAACACGATGCGTGACCGGCAGTCATTCGTTGTGCAGGTGGCTTATCCAAACGGACTGACGCGAGACGTGACGAAGGAAGCCAAGCTGACGCTCAGTGACGCTGCAAAAGTGAAGCTGACCGCAAACGTTTTGCATCCAGTCGCCGATGGCGAGAGCCAGCTCACCGTCGAATTCGAGGGTCTCACAAAAACTATCCCAATCAAAATCGAGCAGGCCACTGCCGACCGCGCCGTCAGTTTCAAACTGGACATCATGCCGATCTTCATGAAATCCAACTGCAACACCGGCAGTTGCCATGGGGCAGCTCGTGGCAAAGACGGATTCCGATTGTCGTTGTTTGGTTTTGACCCGGACGGCGACCAGTTTCGAATCGCCAGGGAGTTGCCAGGCCGTCGCATTAACCTGGCGTTGCCCGAAGAGAGCCTGATGATGACCAAGTCGGTCGGCTCAGTTCCGCACACCGGCGGCAAGCGATTCGGAACTGACAGCGAGTACTACGCCACGATGCTTCGCTGGCTTAAAGCTGGCGGAAACAATGACGTTGGTGAAATTCCGAAAGTTCTTTCCGTCGAGCTTTATCCACTCGCTGCGGTTCTGGACGGTGCCGACTCGACTCAGCAATTGACGGTTCGGGCCAAGTACTCAGACGGGACCGATCGCGACGTGACCAACCTCGCCGTGTTCCTTTCAAACAACGATACCGCGGCGACGGTATCTCCCGATGGTGTTGTGACCGCTCACGAACGCGGTGAGTCATTCATCATGGCACGGTTCGAAACTCACACCGTCGGGCGTCAATTTATCACGTTGCCGAAAGGCCAGCAGTACGTCGATCCGAAGACGCCGGAGTTCAATTTTGTCGACACGCTTATCTACAACAAGTTAAGAAAACTTCGAATCACTCCATCTGGATTGTGCTCGGATGAAGAATTCCTGCGGCGAGCAAGCCTCGACATCGTCGGAGTCCTTCCGACGGTCGAAGAGTACGCTCGGTTCATGGATGACAAAGATGAAAAGAAACGAGAGAAGCTTGTTGACGAATTGCTGAATCGCAAAGAGTTCGTCGAAGTCTGGGTCATGAAATGGGCCGAGCTGTTGCAGATTCGGACGACCAACCAGATCAGCTACAAGTCGATGCTGCGGTACTACAACTGGCTGCAGGAGCGAATCGCCAACAACATGCCGACCGATCAGATGGTTCGCGAGTTGCTGGGGTCAAGCGGCGGCACCTTCCAGAACGCCGCTACCAACTACTACCAGAATGAACGAGACACTTTGAAGACGTCGGAGAACGTCGCTCAGGTCTTCATGGGCATGAGGATTCAGTGTGCCCAGTGCCACAACCATCCCTTCGACCGCTGGACGATGGATGACTATTACAGCTTTGCTGCGTTCTTCTCGCAGATTGGTCGTAAGCGGGGCGAAGACCCTCGCGAGCTGATCATCTTCAATAGTGGTGGCGGCGAAGTTCGACATCTCGTCGGCAACAAAGTCATGACCCCGAAGTTCCTTGGCGGCGAAGTTCCCGACGTCAAAGGCAAGGACCGCCGAGTGGTTATGGCGGACTGGCTCGCGTCACCGCAGAATCCTTACTTCGCGACCAATCTTGGCAACATCGTCTGGTCACACTTCTTTGGTAAGGGGATCATCGATCAGGTCGACGACGTGCGAGTGTCTAACCCGCCTGTCAACAAAGAACTGCTCGACGAACTCGGACGCCGCTTCACGGAATACAACTACGACTTTAAGAAGCTCGTTCGCGACATCTGCGTCTCACGCGTCTATCAGCACACGACCGCGACAAACGAAACGAACATCAAGGATTCCCGCAACTTCTCGCACGCGGCACTTCGCCGAGTACGGGCAGAGGTGCTGCTTGATGCGATCACTCAGGTGACCGATACGAAGAACAAGTTTCAAGGGCTGCCCACTGGAGCTCGGGCTGTGCAGATTGCAAACGGCAACACGTCGACCTATTTCCTGACGGCATTCGGTCGAGCGAAGCGGGAGACGGTTTGCTCCTGTGAAGTATCGATTGAGCCCAACCTTTCACAGGCGTTGCACCTGCTGAATGGTGATACGGTCAACACAAAGATGGCGCAAGGAAAGTTGGTCCCGACACGCCTCAAGGAAGGGAAGACTCCGGAACAGGTTGCCGAAGAAATCTACATTCGCTGCCTTTGTCGCAAGCCGACCGATCGCGAGAAAGCGGCCTTGAAAGAGGTCATCGATAATGAACCGAACAAACAACAGGCGTTGGAAGATATCTTCTGGGCCACGATGAATTCCCGCGAGTTTGTGTTCAACCATTGATATTTCGCCTGCGCTCAAAACCGTGACTCCCACAGGTCCTGCCTGAACTACATTGGATTCGTGCGGTTTGTCCTGCCCACACATGAGATGACTCAACCAGCTCTCATCCCACCTGATTCTGTTCTCGATATTAGCGTCCGGAGACGGCCATGCTTCCTTCCCGACTGGCTTTGACAGCAGGCATCCTGCTCGTGGTTTCAGCGTCCTCACAGGCTGCTGACGAAAAAATCACCTACGCTGACCACGTTCAGCCGATTTTCCGCGCCAAGTGTTTCGCTTGTCATAATCCGGACAAGAAGAGTGGCGGCTTGGATCTGACCAACTTCACAGCTATGAAAGAGGGCGGGAGTTCTGGCGACGTCGTCGAAGCAGGAGATGCTGACAGCAGCTATTTGTGGCTCCTGGTGAACCACGAATCCGAGCCTTACATGCCTCCAAAGGCAGACAAACTCCCCGATGCGATGCTGTCGGTGATTAAGGCCTGGATCGTTGGCGGGGCACTTGACACAAAAGATAGCAAAGCCGTAGTTCGCCCAAAGGCGAAGATGGAATTCGCGTTGTCGTTTGGTTCAACCGGGCGTCCAGAAGGACCACCGCCGTTGCCGACACGGCTCTCTCTGCAGCCGATCGTTCACACCGAGCGAACAACGGCGGTTAACTCAATTGCCACAAGTCCCTGGGCACCGCTGGTAGCGATCTCGGGTCAGAAGCAAATTCTTCTCTACAACACGCAAACGTTGGAGCTTGCCGGCACGCTGGCATTCCCGGAAGGTGAGCCGCAGGTTCTTAAGTTCAGCCGAAGCGGGCATCTTCTGATGGCCGGCGGCGGTCAAGGGGCAGCCGCTGGACGAGTCGTCGTATTCAATGTGAAAAACGGCGAACGTATCTTCGAGATTGGAGACGAACTGGACGCCGTACTCGGTGCAGACATCAGTTCCGATCATCGATTCATAGCGTTGGGCGGCCCGTCGAAGGTCGTTCGTGTTTACTCGACAGAGACCAGCGAAATCGTTTACGAAGTCCGCAAACACACCGACTGGGTGACAGCTGTGTCGTTCAGTCCGGATGGAGTTCTGCTGGCAACGGGTGATCGAAACGGTGGTGTTTTCGTCTGGGAAGCAGACACCGGCCGTGAATACCAGGGTCTCAAAGGCCACACCAAACGCATCAGCGGCTTCTCCTGGCGAGCCGACTCGAATGTACTTGCGTCCGCAAGCGAAGATACGACTGTCCGGCTCTGGGAGATGGAGAACGGCGGCCAGATCAAAAACTGGGGAGCACACGGAGCAGGCACGGAATCCGTCGACTTTACCCGTGACGGAGAGATCGTCACCGCTGGCCGCGACAAGACGGTCAAACTCTGGAAGGGTGATGGCGCGGCCATTCGCACCTTCGAGGCCTTCGGCGATCTTGCACTGGCAACAGCCTATTGTGACGAAACGAAGCGTGTGATTGGTGGGGACTGGACGGGACTGGTCCGCGTCTGGAATGCCGCTGACGGAACACGATTGACAGAACTATCGACAAACCCGATTACCCTGGAGTCTCGCTTGGCGCTGGCTCAGGCGGACGTTGGCAAAGTTGCAGCCGATCAGAAGGCGAAGGAAGCAGCTTATGCCGCGGTACAGGCCCAGGTCACTGCGGTGACTGCGCAACTGGCCGCCGCCACGAAGAAGGTTGCTGATTCGACCGTTCAGGAGAAAGCACTGGCGGCAAAACTGGTCGTCGATCAGAAAGCGGCTACCGATGCAAAGACCGCTCATGATGCGGCGGCAACAGTCGTCGCGACGTTAAAACCGTTAGTCCCCCTCTTGAAGGAAGCGGTTGTCAAGGCCGATGCAGCCGCCAAGCAGGCTGCTGCTGATCAGGACGTCGTTAAGGCAGTCGCGCAATTGAAGGCCGTGTCTGCGGCTCGCGACGGTTCATTCGTTGCAGCATCCGGGACCGTTACTGCGGAAGCAGCGAAGATGACCGCAGCGAATGCTGCTGTGGCCGCCGGGGCAAAGCAGATTGCGGCTACGAAAGCCGTGATCGTCGCCAGTCAGGCCCAGGTCACTCAGTACACCACAACATTGGCTGCTGAGCAGAAGAAAGCCGCGGAAGCCAAAGCGGCTCTCGATGCCGCAAACGCTGCGGCCGCGAAGGCGCAACAGGCAGTTGCCCGATGGCAGGATGAGATTCAATTCACGGCCAAGCTTGTCGCTCTTGATGAACGGCAGCAGAAGTTTGATGACCTCGAACTGGCGTTTCTGGAAGCTGATGCCGAATTGAAGGAGATGATGGGCAAAGTAACGCAGTCTCAAGCTGCGGTTACGGCCGCCCAACAGGTTGAGAAAGCTTCGACCGATGCCGTGACTGCCGCAAAGCAGAAGCTTGCTCAGGTGACAGCTGAAAAAACAGCACAAGTTGCGCAAATCGGTATTCGCGAGAAGGTCGTGCCCATGCTGCAGGACGCCGTTACCAAGGGGGCCGCGGCTGTGGCAGCACTTCCAGATGACAAGGAACTGGCCGGTGCCGCTGCCCAGCTGAAGGCAGCGTTTGATCGTAACAACGCAACGATGGCCCAGATCAAGGTAAAGGTTGGCGAACTCGACAAGTCACTGGCAGCGATGCAGCAGGAAGTAACCGCATCCGAGCAGAAGGTTGTGGCCGCAAAAGCGACGGTTGCCGAAGCGACGAAGAAGTTGCAGGCCGATCAGGCAGCCGCGGCTCCGGTTCAAACCAAAGTTGCAACGGCTAAACAGGCGTTTGATCAAAGCAGAGCATCGCGGGATCAGCTGAAACAGGAAGTGGACGGCCTGCGTCAGCAGGCCAGCACAGGAACAACTGCAGCTGCGCAAGGCTGACCGAGTTGGCACGGTACCGCTGGTCTGCGTCTTACGACGACGGTCGCCGTTTAGTCGCGAGGCGGGTCGTGAAAAACCATGTCCGGTTTGGCAGAGCCGTCATCAATTCTGTATGAAGAAACCGCAACGAGTTGGCGATTGGCGTCAACGAGTACCAGTCTCGCCGATTTGTCTTCAGAGATCTGTGAAGAGCCGGACAGTTCCTCGACAGTCCCGACTTCGATTGGTCGCCCGTCGTAAACCATCGCTTTCTGTTGCTCTGT
>JBLFXD010000072.1:0-13549 GCA_047611045.1 Planctomycetaceae bacterium
ATACTCTGACTGGAGGGTCAGGTAACGACACCATCCGCGGAGGAAGTGGTCGGGACTCAATTGAAGGCAGTCAGGATGCTGACGTGCTGGTTGGCGGCGGCGGCGCAGATACGATCAGCGGTGGAGACGGCACCGACCGAATCTTCGGCGGACCTAACAAGGACCTGCTCAACGGAGACGGCGGAGATGACACACTGTTCGGCGGTCCCGGACAGGACGACTTGGCGGGCGGACTGGGCAACGACACGCTGAACGGAGTCTTCAGAGACGATGCCTTCAATCAACTCCTCGGTCGAGACACTCTCATCGGCGGTCAGCGTCCCTCGGCACGCCCAGCCCCGATCGATGCTACACCTGAACCTGAGAATAAACCTGTCGTTCCATTCTTCAAGGCTCCACCGGTCGATAACGAAGAGATCGACGAACTCTTTACAGGATCGCTGCTGCCAGCATTGCTGGAGCTTTGATGTAGACGAGAGTGAAGCCGCTCTGTCATCAATATGGTGGCGCGCGTAGGTGCGTTCTGAGCTGCCTGACATCAATCCGTGCGCGCGTCGGTCGACCAAACCGGAGCGAGTTCTGGTGATCTCGTTTCGCGCGGCGAGTTCACCGGCCGGCTGCAAGGTTCGAAGTCTCCGTTGCTTGCTCAGATAGACCTGGTGCAGCCTGTTCAACTTTGAACCGACGCACGAAATCAGGTCGTGTCTGCTGACCGGGACACCGTTTAACGATCACGGGTCCTTCCTGAGCGTTGCCGTTAGGTAAGCCCTTACGGAACAGTTGAGGTCCTGGAGACACTTTCTTTTTTTTCACGAAACTAACCCCGGCGCCACTCGCGGAGATGCTGCTGGCAGAACCTGCGTGGATGCCAAACGTCAACCTGCTCCGTCGATCCGACATGCCAGCCGATGCCTATGAGTTTCGGTATCGATACCGAAACTCCGTCGTTTCAACCAAAGTCGGCAGGTCATTCGAGTTGAAGTCCATGAGTCCAGCTGGCCGCGGAAATCGTCCTTCGAAACATCGTGTGAGAGTCGCACAATTCACGGTATCGCGAGCCGCCGCTGGCCGGCGAATTTCGCACCAATTGGGGCAATCGGGAGACTGCCAGAGTGTAGAGACAGGGGCTGAAATCTCTCAAACTCTCACGGCGTAGATCACATGATCCAGCGTGAGTTTACGCGGTAAGTTTACGCGGTAAGTTTCTTCAGGGGGCTGTTTAAGGCCTGGCAGGGCGTTATTCAATGAGGCTCATTCGGCAACGCTAACTGCCTGAATAACACTGCGAGTGTAATTCAAATCGACCGACCGCACGAACGTGAACTCCGCGGCAAGGGAGACTTACTTCTGCATGCGAATCGTTTGTCCATGACGGAATTCCACCCAGGTAAACGGTCAGCCGCGCTCACGTGATCGGGGTCGCCTCTTTCGCGCGGAGCCTAACCGTCGATTTCATGTGCGAGGTCTTCCGTTTCGCTCGTGAGCTGCAGGATCTGCTTTCTGATTGCTGCGATGGCGGACTCGCGATCACTTGCCGATTGGCCGTCATCGGAATCGACCAGCTTGAGCTTCTCTTCCAGCTCATACTCAGCCTCTTCCAGATGCCTGCATTTTTCGAGACACACCTGACCGTCATCCCCGAGTTCCACGGCGCGTTCTTTCTCGATATTCAGTGCAGACTTAAGCTTAACAAGGGCCTGGTCGTACTTACCTTTGTCAAACTGCTCCGTCTCTGATTTGAGCAGGTTCACAACACTCTTACCGAGTTCGGTGACCTGCCCGACGATTCGCCGGGAGCTCTCCTTCTCTTCCGCGTTGCCCCAGAAGTAGTTGTATCCAACAAGCAGAACAGCCAGCGCGACGACGATCTTCAGCACGAGTTTTGCCATGATTCCATTCCAGCTTAGGTCTCAGTAACGATCAGGTTGCAGAATTCGCGGAGATTAACATCTGAACGCTCGAAGTCCCAAGCAACTGCAGGCCGTCTGTGATATTCGATTCAGGAATTTCCAGTAGAAGGCGATCTCTGACCGTTGAGCAGGCCGCGTCAACGATCGGCCAGATTCGAGACCGCGAGAGCGTAATGTCATCGAATTAGTCCGAACTTCAACCGTTGCGGTTCTGGTAACGCCGGCACTTCTTCGTCCAGTATCGCAGCGAACGCTTTTGACTCCTTGTTTTGTTGCGGCTTTGTCACTCGTCCTTAAAGCAGCCGCAGGCCTGTTGGCAGAGACTCGCCAAATACCAGTCGGGATTCGGCTCCGTCGAGTGTTCCTCCGTCGCGAACCAGATCAACTGCTGGCAGAACCTGCGTGGATGCGAAAATTCGACCTGCCCCGTGAATCAAATTGTTAGTCGTCCGAGGCGCTACCGGTTCTGCTTGTCATTGATTGACGAACCAGCGGATCGCGTAACGTCCGGAATCGCGACAGAACTTCAGGGTGTAAGGATCGCACAGCCAGCGAGCGACATGCCCATCGGTGCGGAGCATTAGCCAGCCGAAATCCCAGTTACTACTTCCGTAACCCAGCGGGATTGCAGGCTGAGTCCGGACAACCGGATTTGCGGATCCCATAAACAACTTCTGTTTCGTGTAGTAGTAGCACGCCCCGAGATGGATGAAGACTTCGTGGTCGATTCGTGAATCTTCGATCGGATTAGTTTCGGCGGGCGTCAGGTCGTCACACAGACCGCGAATCGCGACTTTGACTTCTACGCCGCGAGCGAACGAGTCGGCCAGATCGTCGATATCACCACCGGTCACCGTTCCGTCGGCGGAGTGGGATAGCACTTCCCGCCAGACGGGACGGACCATGAATTTGAAATACTCGAAGTCGTAAATGAAGTTGCTGCTGGGCGCGTTAGTAGCAGCATCGAAGTTTTCCAGCTCGTGGTATTTGGGCATGTCCGGCCAGTCATTGACTGGAGATGGGCCGGGCTGCCCCGTCGCCCTGCGTCCATCAAGAAATGGACGCGCAATAGCCTGATGACCGTCCTGATTGTAAAGGAAGAACGACATCGACTCGCGCGGGCCAAAACCGTCCGGCAGCGCGACCGGCATCCGCATGTTTTGAATTCCCGCCACCCACTGATCCTCAATCAGATAAGTGATCCGGAAGTCCATGACCTCGCGAATCAGCTCATCATTGGATGACGACGGATCAATATGCTCGTTGTGGATGAAACCGGTTCCCACGCGCAAATCCGCTCCGCTGCGAATCGCTTGAACCAATGCGTCAGCACTGCCGGAAACCTGTTGCCGTTGTGGATCAAGCGAGAGGGCGCAGCTCCAATGGTCAGTCATGCTGGTGTTGTCACTATTTTTTGCGGAATTACTGAAGAGGCTAAGCCCAGGCATTCAGGTCCCTGGTCACGAGAGAAGTTCCTGGTTCGAAAGGAGTGCGAGCAGCTCGTCGTCCAGTTGCAGTTGCTCTGCTTCGAATGCCTGGTTCACCTGAGCCGTGTTGCGGGCACCGATCAGCGTAGTTGTGATATGCGGCTGCTTGAGAGTCCAGGCCAGCGCGAGTTGAACCATCGAATGCCCGGATCGCTCAGCCGCCCGCTCAAGTCGATCCAGCACGGCGTATCCCTGCTCGGTGAAATACAGCGGCTGATGACCAGGGATGACGTCGAACCTTGTTCCCTTTGGCACGGAGGTGCCGCGACCATACTTGCCCGTGAGAAATCCGGCGGCCAGCGGACTGTAAGTGATCACGCCGACCTGCTGGTCGGCGCACAGCGGAAGCAGGTCCGCTTCGATGTCTCTCTCGACAAGATTGTACGGCGGCTGCACGGACTGGATTTTCGGCAGCCCCGCCCCCTGACACAGCAATAGCGATTTCGCCAGTTGCCAGGCACGCCAGTTACTACAGCCGATGACTCGCACCTTGCCAGAGTCAACGAGGCTGTTCAGAGCTTCCAGCGTTTCGTCCAGCGGTGAGTCGTTATCCCAGACGTGCACCTGAAACAGGTCGATCTGATCGATCCGAAGACGCTGCAAACTCTCTTCCGCCGAACTGATCACTCGATCTTTCGTCAGCACGCCGGACACTTTGGTGGCGAGGACGATCCTGTCGCGGACGCCGCGATCAGCAATCCAATCGCCCAGCATATTTTCGGATGCTCCCTGCCCGTACGCTTCCGCTGAATCAAACAGTGTGATACCGCGATCCAGCGCCCGATCGAGAACTTCAAACGAAGCTTCGCGATCAATCTCGCGACCGAACGTCACGCAACCCATGCCGATCGAACTGACCTGCAGGTCCGAGTTTCCCAACTGGCGGTATTCCATCGTCCGACAACTCCAGCGACTCAGCAGTCCGTAGAATCAGAAATCTCTTCGACCTGACTCCCCGAAAAACGGGCAACAGATCATAACTCGAAAAGCGTGTGAGGCATTCACTTGAATGAGTGTGACAAGCATGTTGAACGGTCACCGTGAAGAGAGCTTCCGCAGATGCGGGGTCTATTCGGAAATCGTCAGACGCAACACTTTGTCTAATGTGCCTGGAGCTTCGTGATTGAAAACAGCAATGAAAAGCGCATCTTCTCGAGGCGTCAAATAGTACGGGACCACGTTGCCGGGCAGAAACGAACTGAGATCATCCCAGCTTCCCTCTTTCAAATCCTGCCAGTTTCTGAAGCGAATGAATTTGTTCTCGTCGCAGTTCTGTTTTCCAGCATACGTGGGGCAGAAATAACTCGTCGCATACCAGTGACCTTTGAAGAAGTCCACGTCGTTCAACACCAGACCTGTCGACTGCCAACTGCCAGCGACGGCATCCTTTTTCTTTCCGAAGCTGCGGTGGATTCGGTATTCCTGTTTGTCGAAGTCAACAACCTCGACAACAAAACCGGCACTTGAACCAATGACATAAAGTCGGCCATTCACGACGCTCAGCGCACGCGAATATCCCAGGTGCTTCGACAGGTCGAGCGAATCTGCATTCTCCCCCGCCGCCTTGAATCGAAACACAATGCTGCTGTCTGGATTAAGCGAGTACAGCCAATCGGTGAACCGATCAAGCACTATGTCGTGCGGACGCTTGAGCCTGATACCTGCCAGCGATGTCACACTGCTTTGTAGTTCGGGCCTCGCCGGGTCGCGAAACGTGATCAGCCGATGGTTACCCGTATCCGTCGCATGAAAGAGCTGATCGTGCGGGTTGAATACGACTGAATGTGCGTCTTTCAGCCCTTTGATGGCCGACTCGCGAAACGGCGACTGTTCATCTTTCCGAAAGAATAATCGGTTGCCCGCGGTCACAATCTCGGACTGGCCGGCGAACGCGATATGAGTGCATCCCGGAAACGAATCGCGCTGCGGCGCATATTCCTTGACGCGGATGAGACTCGCCAAACCCTTATCTTCGGCATCTGTCGGGACCGCGCAGAAAAGCCAACTCAACATCGCAACGGGGTACGCTATTCTGATTGCGTTCATGCGGCTCTCGGTGTTTAAGGAGTGTTGAGAATCAGATCTCGGCAAAGACTTCGATAATGTTTCCTTCGGGGTCCGCAAAGTAAACGGTGCGGTGGCCTCTTGGCTGATCAGTCGGTGGATCGAGAATTCTCACACCGCTGGCCAGAAGCAGTTCGTAGCACTCGTCGACTTCGGCGGCTGAGACCAGGAAGGCCAACTGGAGCCCGGGTGATTCCGGTCCGCCGCCGCGACCGTCGTAATCTCGCGTCCGCTTCCGAAGTGCCATCAGCACGGAACCGACACGCAGAGCCAAACTCTCGTCCGTTTCTGAGTCGACCGGGAACGGAAACATCTCGCGATAGAATGTTTTCATGCGGTCGATGTCGTCGCACAGAACGATGACGTAACCGAATTTCTTCACCGGTGTCAGCATGGTTGGTCTTCCCCTGTTTCTATCGCGAATTGGTCATCAATCGGATTGCGGCGGATTGATGAAAAACCACACCAGCCCACCGATGCCGCTGATCACGCAGGCCACGGCGATGGAGCCTGGCCAGCCGATCTGCTGGGCCATGATGGGGGTCAGCACGGGAGACATCAAACCGCCGACGTTGCCGCCGGTGTTCATGAAGGCTCCGGCAAGGCCTCGTGACTTGCCGCCGATGTCGGTGGCCGTCGTCCAGAACACTCCTTCAACCATGCCTGTCGCGCCCATCGAAATGGCCATGCACACTGCCACACTGGTCAGACCGCTGACGTTCACCGCGATCAGTCCGAAGACGGCGCCCAGTCCCATTCCGGTCAGCACGATGGCCCGGCGGCCCCATGTGGTGCCGAGCCTTCCGCACACGGCGTCGGTGCTCAGACCGCCGATCGCCATGCCGGCCCCCATCGCCAGCATGATCCAGAACGACGCCCAGCGTGCTTCCTCCGCAGGAACGAGCAACACCTCTTTGAAGTAGTAGCCCATCCAGTAAAAGAAGAGGTATTGGAAATAGCCGTAGGCGGCGTAACTCAACGTGATCAGCCACAGGTTGCGCTGCCTCAGCAACGACCACGCCGATGGTGAGTCGGTCTCTTTGGTTGCGGATGTTGTCTTTGTCTCGGTCGACGACTCGGTCTCACCTGTAGACGCCGTCTCGGATGCGGATGTCGCGTGCGGCAGCGACGGAGACGACAGCAACTTCCACAGCAGACTGTAAGCAATCAGCATCGAGCCGCTGACGACGAATGTCCATTGCCAGGTCAGCCTGTCCATCAGCCAGCCGAATGCCGGATAGCAGCAGGCGATGCCGATTAACGCTCCCGCCGTAATCATTCCGTTCGCGGTTGCACGGCGATCCGCGGGCATGACGTCGGAAACAGCGTGGGCCGCGCCCGGGTGCAACGGAGCGTTACAGACTCCAGCCAGTCCACGAATTACCAGCAGGCCGATCCACAGACTTTCCGGAGTGTCAGCGACCCAGCCCAACGCTCCGGTCATGATGGCGAACACGCCCATCGTCAGCCCGAACAGCGTCAACGTGCGGGCCGCCCCGATGCGATCGATCAGCCATCCGGCCGGCAACATGCCGATTGTGTAGACGATCAGAAAGGCCGTATAGACCCACCCCATCCGGGTTTCGGGGATGCCCAGCTTCGGGATAAACATCTCGTCGCCAGCGACCGAAATTCCAACGCGATTGAAATGTCCAATCGCGGCGAAACCCATCAGCAGGACAATGATGCGCCATCTGTTGCCGGACACTCGTCCCTCCTGGATCACCGAAAGTGTGGTTGATCGAAGCCGAACCTGTGGCTGATCGAAGTGGTACAAGCTAATCTGTTCGACGCTAAACTGATACGAGATCGCACAGAATCCGAGATTCGGAAAGTCGGATCGTCGCTCACACAGAGCCTTCCGACGGAGATCAATAATGAACGTGGTCGTGCTGCTGATGAGTGCCGCTCTGGGCGCCGGGGAACCGGCGGGGGAACAGCGTCCGACGGCAGAGCAGACCCGATTCTTTGAAACCAGCATTCGACCGTTGCTCGTCGAGAAGTGTTTCAAGTGTCACGGCGAGAAGAAACAGTGGGGTGGCTTGCGGCTGGATTCGCGAGGGGCGCTGTTGCGAGGCGGAGAATCGGGCGCGGCGATCGTGCCCGGCAAACCCGACAAGAGTCTGCTGATCACCGCCGTCCGACAAGCGGACGACGACCTGCGGATGCCGAAGGACGACAAACTCACGCAGCGTCAGATTAACGAACTCGTCCGTTGGGTCGAGATGGGGGCTCCGTTCCCGAGGGAAGCCGGCGCCGCCGAGCGTTCGCGCGACCCGAATCATTGGGCGTTTCAGCCGCCCGTCAGACCGCCCTTGCCAGTAGTCGTCAACACCGAATGGCCGCAGTCAGCGTTGGACCGGTTTATCCTCGCGAAGCTCGAAGCGGATGGGCTCTCTCCAGCACCGCGAGCAGACAGGCGGACGCTGATTCGTCGCGTGACATTCGACGTGATCGGCCTGCCGCCGACGCCCGAGGAGATCGACGCGTTTCTAATGGATGAATCGCCCGACGCGTTTGCTCGAGTTGTCGACCGGCTCCTGACGTCACCGCAGTATGGAGAACGGTGGGGGCGGCACTGGCTCGATGTCGCACGGTACGCGGACTCGAACGGGTTCGATGAAAACATTGCACACGGCAACGCATGGCGGTATCGCGACTACGTCGTTGCCGCGTTCAATCGCGACAAGCCGTTCGACCAGTTTGTTATCGCGCAGCTGGCCGGCGACCTGTTGCCATTCGGCGACGAGGCTCAGCAGCATGAGCAGTTGATCGCGACGGGCTTTCTGAGCATCGGCCCCAAGGTGCTCGCCGAAACCGACGAAGCCAAAATGCGGATGGACATTATCGACGAGCAACTCGACACCACGGGGCGAGCATTTCTGGGACTCACGCTGGGATGTGCCCGCTGTCACGACCACAAATTCGATCCGATCGCCACGGCGGATTATTACGCGCTGGCAGGCATCTTCAAAAGTACACTGACGATGACGAAGTACACGAAGGTTGCCAAGTGGCACGAACACCTGCTGCCCTCCGCGGCCGCGACCGCGATGAAAGCCGAATTCGACGCCAACGTGGTCACCAGAAAAACAGCCATCGCCGAGTTCGTCGCCAACGCTGACAAACTCGTTCGCGAGAAGCTCGCCGGAATGCCCGACGCAAAGCCGCCGGAGAAACTGGAGACGCTCTACCCCGCCACCACAAAGGCCGAACTCAAGAAGCAGCGTGACGAACTCGCCGCGTTGGAGAAGGCCGGCCCGGACCTGCCGGCGGCGATGGGCGTCACGGAAGACAAAGTGGTCGACATCGCCGTACACCTCCGCGGAGATCCGCTCAAGCTGGGCGACATCGTTCCTCGGCGCACGCCGCCAGTCGTGCGCGGCCCGCCAATGCCGCAGTTCACCGACAAGCAAAGTGGTCGACGACAGCTGGCCGAATGGCTCGTCGATCCGCAGCACCCGCTGACCGCTCGAGTCTTCGTCAACCGCGTCTGGCGCTGGCATTTTGGTCGAGGATTGATCCGGTCGACCGACAACTTCGGGCTGCTGGGTGAAGCTCCGTCCCATCCGGAACTGCTCGACTGGCTGGCTCGCCGGTTCATCGATGATGGCTGGTCGGTCAAGTCGCTGCATCGGCTGATTCTGAATTCGAGCACGTATCAACAGGCGAGCGCTCCCGCCCGCGAGACAATCACACGTGACCCCGAAAACCGTCTCTTCAGTCGCGCCGAAGTGCGCCGACTGGAAGCCGAAGCCGTGCGCGACGCCCTGCTGGCGACCAGCGGGCAACTGGAGACGACGATGGGCGGCTCGTTACTGCAGCTCAAAAACCGTGCTTACTTTTTCGACCACACGTCAATCGACAAAACAACGTACGACTGTCCCCGCCGCTCGGTGTACCTGCCGGTCGTCCGTAATAACGTTTTCGACGTCTTTCAACTGCTCGACTTCCCCGACCCGGCCGTATCAGGCAGCAACCGAGCGACAACGGTCGTGGCCTCGCAAGCGTTGCTGATGCTCAACAGCGACCTCGTCATGCAGGCCGCCACCAGTTTCGCCGACCGACTGCTCGCCGAATCGCCTGACGTCGATCAACGTCTCTCGCGGCTGTACATCATTGCTTACGGCCGTGAGCCAACGGACGACGAACGACAGGCCGACCAAGCCTTCCTGGCCCGCGTCGCCCGAACCCAATCCAACGAGTCGAACGCCGACACTCCGAAAACCGTCGCCGAATCAGACACTGAGACCAACACCGACACACGCCAGCGACAGGCATGGTCGACACTCTGCCATGTAGTGCTCGCCGCCAACGAATTCATCTATGTGAGATGAGATCTCGTCCGAGAATCCGACCATGAATCAACACGACCAAATCCCTTTAATCTCGCGACGTGCACTGCTGCGGAGGTCGGCGGTCGGGTTCGGTTCGCTGGCCCTCGCGTCGATGCTGGCGGACGAGTCGTTAACTCACGCTTCGGTCAACAATCCGTTGGCACCGAAGCTGCCGCTGGCTGCGGCGAAGGCCAAACGGATTATCTTCCTGATGATGTCCGGTGGACCATCCCAGGTGGACACGTTCGATCCAAAACCGCTGCTGACTCGCGATGACGGCAAGCCGCTGCCGTTTGCCAAACCGCGAGTCCAGTTCAACGCCACCAGCAACCTGCTCAAGTCGCCGTGGAAGTTCCGGCAACACGGCGAGAACGGGCTGTGGTTCAGTGAACTGTTCCCGCAGCTCGCGAAGCGTGCCGACGATCTTTGCATGGTGCATTCGGTGCACGGGACAAACCCGGCTCACGGCGGAGCGATGATGAAGCTGCACACGGGTAGCGACAGTTTCATTCGACCCAGTATCGGCTCGTGGGTGAGTTACGGACTGGGCACGGAGAACTCGAACCTGCCGGCATTCGTGACGATCTGTCCGACGCTGGCGTTCGGCGGGGTCAACAACTGGAGTTCCTCGTTCCTGCCCGCCGCACACAACGGAACAGCACTGGGAGATGCCAGCGTCCCCTCGAATCAGGCACGCGTAAAATTCATCAAGAACTCAAAACTGCCGCGCGACATCCAAAGACTGCAACTTGACCGCTTGAACGCGATGAACCGCAATCACCTGGCGCAAGCCGGTGCCGACGCCTCGCTCGAAGCCCGCATCAACTCCTTCGAACTGGCCTTTCGCATGCAGTCGGAGATCCCAAAGGTCGAGGATCTCTCGGACGAATCCACGACAACACGCAAACTCTACGGCATGGACGATCCCGTGACGGCGAACTTCGGTCGCATGTGTCTGCTGGCTCGCCGCTTCGCTGAATCCGGCGTGCGATTTATTCAGGTCACGCACAACGACGACAAGGTGCAGTGGGACCAGCACGCAAACCTCAAACGTGATCACGAAAAGAACGCTCGCGAAGTAGACCTGCCCATCGCCGGCCTGCTGACTGACCTGAAACAGCGAGGCTTGCTCGACGACACACTGATCTGGTGGGGCAGCGAGTTCGGTCGCACTCCCACTGCCGAAACCAAAGACGGCCGCGACCATAACCCCGAGGGATTCACCATGTGGCTGGCCGGCGGTGGCACCAAAGGCGGCTTCCGCTACGGCTCGACGGACGACTACGGCTACTACGCCGCCGAAGACAAAGTCCACATCCACGACCTGCACGCAACGCTACTGCACGCCCTGGGCCTGGACCACGAACGCCTGACCTACCGCTACGCCGGCCGCGACTTTCGCCTCACCGACGTCGAAGGCAACGTTGTCCAACAGCTCTTTGCCTGAGACATCTTGATCGAATACAGGCCTTATCAACATTGACCAGGGCAGGATGCCTTTGTGTCAAAACCATTCCCTTCAGGAGAAGAACATGCTGAGTCCATTTGGCCGATCGATTCCGGCCGTCTGCCTATTCCTGCTGGCGATCGTCTTCGCAAATCAAGCAGCCACCTATGCCGAGGACACTGAGACTGCTGCAGAGAGTTTTTCTGTCGTGCTGCTCCCCGACACTCAAAACTATTCAGAAAAGTATCCAGACACGTACGTCGCCCAGGCACTGTGGGTTCGGCAACAGGCAAAGAAAAACAACATCAAATTCGTTGTCCACCTGGGCGACATCGTCCAAACATCCACCAAAAAGCTCGAATGGGAAAACGCCGACCGAGCAATGCGGTTGCTCGACGGTGTCGTGCCCTACAGCATGGCACCAGGCAACCATGACATGGTCGTCAAGAACCGCGACTCAACGCTGTACAACGAGTACTACTCGCCCAAGCGATTTGAGGGACGACAGTGGTACGGTGGTCACATGGGCGAAACCAACGACAACAACTACTGCTTCTTTGAGGCCAGTGACATGAAATTCATGATCCTGAATCTCGAGTTTGCTCCTCGCGATGAAACTCTGGACTGGGCGGCGGGCGTGACAAAGCGATACCCCGATCATCGTGTGATCGTGGCGACGCATTGCTACATGCGTCCAAAGCAGCGAGACACGGGTTGCGCCACGTCATACAAAATCGCTGGCAACAGCGGCGAACAGATGTGGCAGAAGTTCGTTCGCAAGCAGCCAAACATCTTTCTCGTTGTCAGCGGTCATGTCCTGGGAGTGGGACTGCAGACAAGCGTCAATGATGCGGGCGGCAAGGTTCTGGAAATGCTTACGGATTATCAAGGACTCCCAAACGGCGGCGACGGTTGGCTTCGTTCGCTGAAGTTTGTACCCGGCGAAAACAAGATCCACGTCAGGACATATTCGCCCTTGTTGAACCAGGACAACAAGGACTCGAAGGAGACTTTCTCGCTGGACTACGAAATGACTACTGTCAAAACGAACGACGATTGACTGGTGCAAGACGTCTGTCCGAATACCACAATCTGTGAGCCGCAAGGCTCTAGCCGCGGGTAAAACGCATCCCAAAAACCGGCGGCTTCCCCGCTCACGAATGCGAAACGTGATTACCCAATCCTGGGATTAAACAATGCGTGCGACTCTGATTCTCTGTTGTCTGTCGATTGGCCTGTCGAGTCCATCGGCCATCACCGTGTCAGTCGGTCAGGACGTGAAGTCCGCGGCGTCGGGTCCTGAGATTCTCGATCTGCTGCTCAGGGACACGCCCAAACCGGACTACGGTGTTTCAGTGCCCGCGGAGATTTCCGGGCGTGTTATTGTGCATGCACCTGGAGGGATATCGGGAGCCGAAGGAGTATCGGTCACGGACGGGTACTCGGTAACAACGACGGACGCACAGGGCAATTATCGACTAAAACCGAACGAGCATGCTGTGTTCATCTATGTCACCCGTCCAACGGGGCATGACGTGCAGGGGCAGTGGTACAAACCGTTGGCAGCGAGCGTTGATTTCGAACTGGAGCCTGCGGACGTGGAAGAAGACGAATACATCTTCGTCCACGTCACTGACACACACGTTTCGCGGAATCGTCGATCGCTCGTAGGGCTGAGCAGCTTTGTGCGCGAGATCAATGCTCTGACGCCGCAGCCGCGTTTTGTCGTCAACAGTGGCGATCTTCTGAATCTGCACAAGGCGTTGATCAGCTCACCGGAATCCGGCCAGGCTGACTTCCGGAAATACGTGGGAATCATGAACCACCTGGACATGTCGCACTACAGCGTCTCGGGAGACCACACGGATTCGTCGTATCTAATTGAGCAGTTTCCTCGTGGAGATCACCGTTGTGGTAAACCGCTTTATTGGGAGCACCTTGGCCCGCATTTCTTTTCGTTCGAGTATGGCAAGATCCACTTTGTGTCCGTCGACTTCGGTTACCACCTCGGCCAGAAGCAGATTCTGGTCAACGGAAAGAACCTGGAATACCCGACAAACGAAGTTCAGCCGATGCATGCCGAGTGGATGCGACAGGACATGCATCACCGAGCTCCTGGCACGTTCGTCGTGACGACGTCAGAAGCTGACCTTGAAAAACACTGACCGTCACGGATTCTGGGGAGGACATTTGGATCCTGCCCGGATGTAGACAGAAAAGGCCATGCTTCACTTCTTGTCAAGGAGGTGAAACATGGGCGGAGTGCCGACACCAGAGCCGACTGCACGCAATCGTACCATTTGC
>JBLFXD010000073.1:0-13429 GCA_047611045.1 Planctomycetaceae bacterium
CAAATCAGAAAGCCAATTCCACAACGGAGACAACTCGATGGCAACAGCATCAATTGAATCCGCAACGACCGTAGCATCAATCGCTGCACCAGGAAGAAACTTTGCACCGGGCTCGTCCCAAGTGAACTTTGGGGTCATTTCAATCTTCCAAATACTTCTGATCAACTACGTTTCCGTCGAAGGGTGAGTGTCGTGAGCAAAACGATGCGTTCTCGACGGCGGACGCGAAACAAGAACGTCTCGACTGACTGGATGCGTACGCAAAAGCATTCTGACGCTCCGCAATCCAGCCATTCTGGCCGGGGCAACGTGACACCACCAGGTTGCCCACTCAATTCCACTCATTCCAGCGTCATATATTCGATCTTTGACCAAGGGATCACCTTGACAAAATTTCCGGTCCAGGTGGGTTGCTTTTCCTTGTCGATATACACGACGACGATCGACTCGAAGCACTCAATCCTGCAACCACCGAGTTTCAGGTGCGACACTCTTGTTGGACTTGTCCGGACATGTACGTCTCCAGAAATTGTACCGACGTGAAGTGGCTGATTCGGGCTATCACCCAGTGAAATAAACGCGTGCAAGACTGCCGCGATGACCATGAATCCTCCAAGGATACATACAGGGCGAATATCCAACTGTGGTCGTGAATCAATTGTCGATGTCATCTCGGATGTCTCAGCCACGACTCCCCCATTTCAGTAACCGGATTCCTGATTAAAGTCCCATGATTTCGCAGGACTCCAGAAAGACAGTCTGAGCCGACGAACATTCGCGTCAAGTCGTAATCGATTCGGACAGAACTCGCGCCGGTTCAATCTGCCCTGCCCGGAAATTGATCTTTCTCTGAAATCGGCATCTGACTAGAACCCCGCTGCTCGACTTTCTGGCGAGAAATCAAAACAGTCATTTCCCGACGAAACAACGATCTCACTCCTCGATTCACACCCTGCTGATCACACCTCACTGATTGACGCTGCGGTGGCCGAACTCGCTTTCGGCAGTCGTCGTGCCATTTCCTGAATCATCTCTCAGCTTTCTCTTCTCTTCTCTTCCAAACCCAACCAATCCAACCAGGTAGCCACTTGTCTGCGTCGGTGCACGTCCCCGTCATGTTGCGCGAGGTTTTGCAACAGCTTGACCTCGAACCGGGGCTGACCGTCGTTGATGGAACCGTCGGAGCGGGCGGGCACAGTCGGAAGATTTCGGAGCAGATTGGCGAAACCGGAGTTCTGATCGGGTTGGACCGTGACTCGATGATGCTGAACTTTGCGGCGGAGCGTGTCTCCGGAGCAGGTCGGCACCTTATACAAAGCAGTTATTCGGAGATCAAAAACGTACTCCACGAGTTGGGCATCGACACGGTCGATCGCATCCTGCTGGACCTGGGCCTTTCGTCCGACCAGTTGGCGGATCGGCAGCGAGGATTCGGTTACTCGGTCGACGCTCCACTTGATATGCGGTTTGACAATCGGTCAGGGCAGTCGGTCGCAGAGTTTCTGGCCAGTGTCGACCAGGCAAAGCTGACGGAGATTCTGACAACTTACGGCGAAGAAAAATTCAGCGAGGCCATTGCTCAGCGAATCGTCGAGCGGCGTCGCAAACAACCCATCAAGACAACCAGAGATCTGACTGAAACTGTGGAGGAAGCTATCCCTGCCAGATTCCGGCAGCAGTCTCGGAAAGACCCGTCAACTCGGGTCTTTCAGGCATTGCGAATCGCCGTCAATCAGGAGCTGACACATCTCGAACAGGCTCTGCAGACGGAGCTTTACGAGGCACTGGCTCCGGGCGGCAGGTTATCGATCATTACGTTTCACTCGTTGGAAGACAGGCTCGTCAAGAACGCGTTTCGCGATGAAAGCCGATGGAAAGTGCTGGCGAAAAAGCCAACGGCACCGACTCCGGCTGAGGTTCGCATGAATCCTCGATCACGCAGCGCCAAACTTCGAACGGCGGCAAAGTTATGACAGACGCACACGAAAAAGAAGACGACGAAGAGTACGAGGACGAAGAAGCAACTTCGGAATCGGAAGAGGAGTACGAGGACGAAGCCGAGGATGCAGAAGCCTCGGACGAGTCTGAAGAATCCGAGGGTGAAGACTCCGTCGCCTCTTGGGGCTACGAGGAGAAGAAGTCCCGCTTCAGCAAAGAAGTGTTGGCTGGCTTCGCCGCGATCGTCGTGCTCGGCGCGGTATTCTTTATCGTCGTCTACAAAAAGATGCCGGGGACTGGCGATTCGACCGAAGTCGCTGCCGGCCCGGAAGCCAGTCTCGGGAATCCGGATTCGGATCTCGGCGAACCGGAAAAAACGGGCACTCCGCCCGAAGAAGATCTGAACGACCCGTTTCGAGAAGGGGCCGACAACGACGTTGCTGCGAGTAATCTCGGACGGCAGACCGAACCAGGACTCGGTGCCGAAACGTCGAACGCTTCCCTCAGCAGTGGCAACTTCGGTGACCCGAACTCCACCAACGACGGATCAACAGGCTTCGCTTCAAGCGACACACCTGGAGGAACGGATTCGCTGTTTCCGGGGGACATCGGCTCAGGACCAGACACGTCCAACGACCCATTTTCCAGCAACTCCGAATCGCCGGATCTGTTCTCTGGCCAGCCTGAACTCGGCTCAAGCTCCGAGCAACCTTTCGGCAGTCCAGCCATCGGCACATCGACAGCGACTGACCAGTTTGGCCAGCCGTTAGCCAACAACGAGTCAAGCTCAGGTCAACCGAATTCGACGACGGCGTTCCCAGGCAGTGGACCAAACGAATTTGCTGACTCAACACGTCGCGACCCGTTTGGCGGGCCGGACCTGTCGGGCGGTACGGGCAGCAGTTCGCCGGACTCAGGCCCAACTGAACTCGGCTCCAACGAAAGCAGCGGCAACGATCTGTTCCCGCAGGACAACCAGTTCGCTCAGACCGAGCCGAACATCGACGGCTCGCTCAATAATAGTTTGTCAGGAGCTTCTGGCTCAGCGCTTCAGCCTGAAACCATCGGTGGGGCGAACGAGCCTGGTACACCGACCAATGAGCCATTCGGTACGTCAACCGACAACTCGCTGACGAATGAGCCGTTCGGGTCAAATGCCGGAAGCGGCAATTCAGAACCCAGCGGACTGTTTGATCGCAGCCCGGAAACTTCGCTCCGCGGTGGCGACGGTTTGAACGATCCATCGTCGACGGGACCGTCGAGCAACCCGGGCTTCGGCAACGACACACTGCCAGGAGGCGAACTCGGCAACCCTCAACCGTCGACGACAGGGAGCGAGTTAGGCTCGCTGGACAGCGGCCAGGCAACGACCTCATCAGCTCCGTTTGGCAATGAAGAACCTTTCGGAACTTCCGACACCGGCTCAACGGACAGTGTATTCGGAACGCCGGAAACAACGTCGCCGTCTACGAGCAATGATCCTTTCGGAAATTCAACCAACACTGCATCGAACGATCCATTCCCTGCTTCAACCAGCGAACCGGTGAACCTCTTCCCTGACACAAGTTCCCAGCCGGCCAGCACGGCATCCAACGAACCATTCCAGCCGCCAATCACCTCGTCACCCGGCAGCAGTTTTCCGAACAGTTCGGCTTCGTCGATCTCCGGCGGACCGTTCGGCAGCGAAGCATTCAGTGCCGACTCATCGTCTCGACCATCGACGTTTGCCAGCCAGCCGTCGAACTCGGGAAATTACACCGTCCAGGACGGCGACTCTTACTGGAACATCTCCAAGAAGGTCTACGGAACCGCCAAGTACTTCCAGCTTCTGGCCGACCACAATCGCCGAACGATCGCCGACCCGCAGAAAATGAAAGCCGGAGTTTCCATCGAAACTCCACCAGCGTCAGTTCTGCAAGGAAGAATGAAAACCGTCCGTCGCACGGCCCCGTCGGCACTGGCCGGTCGAATCGAGGCTTCCGGTCGAGCAGACCGTTCCGGTTCTGCCGGTTCCGTTGGCTCGGCCAGTTCATCGGGTGAATCGGTGGTCGTTGGCCGTCGCGAAACGAAGCCGAAGCAACCTGCGGGCATTCTGTTCAACGAGCAGGGTTACCCAATGTTCCGAATCGGAGAAACCGACACGCTTACGTCTATCTCGTCGGATCATTTGGGTCGAGCATCGCGTTGGCAGCAGGTTTACAACATGAATCGCGATCAGTTGCAAAGCCCGGACAAGCTGCAAATCGGCATGCTCCTGAAACTTCCTGCCGACGCCAGCCGCGTCCCACTGGTCGACCGCACATCGTCGCTCCGATAACAGAAGCACTGTCCCACTCTTCGCTTAGGGATTGTGTTCGAAACAGCTTCCCAAATTCCCGTAGGGCCGGTTCCCACCGGCCGGGAGGAACCGGCCCTACTTCTTTTCGAATTTGGCCGAATCACTTCCTCGTCATTCCCGCGAAGGCGGGAAACCAGAACGTAGAAACAAGTCTGGGTGCCCGCCTTCGCGGGCATGACGTAAGTCAGGGATCGAAAAGCTCGCTCGACCATGTTTCCCCGCCGTTCGGGATTTCAGTGTTTCACCGTCGCTCGATCACACAACGACAAACGGGATGCGAAGAGCCCCTGTCGACAAGTGATCGCAACGACAAAGTGCCGGCCTGAGTCATGTTCTTCCGATTCGGAAGTGCGCTCATTCTTGTCGTGGTAACGTCGCTGCTCGGCATCGCTGTCGAGAAGCAGAATCTGACGCTGCGCCGCGAGATCAGCCGCCAGCACTACCGCATGGACGTGCTGCAGGAAGAGCACGCTCGACTGCGTCTGCGGTCTCAGCAGCTAGCCGCCGTCGAACGATTGTTCGCCACGATCGAGGACGAAGAGTCCGGACTCGTGCCGTCCGAGCCCGGCTCAAACACGTTTCTGCCGGCCTTGACACCGCCGTCGCAAGTCGAATCATCGAGCGAAGAATCGTCCGACAGCGACAGGCTCGTCGACGATGCTGGCAAAGGTCGAGATCGTCCTTCCGATTCCGGCTCTGGTAAAACTGACTCGTCTGACCTGACGACACGCCGAGTGCCCCTGCTCTTCTGGCAGAAGCCGGTCCGCGACCCTCGCATGAAGCGAGGTTCAAAGTGACCTCGTTACCAGACGCGACAATCAACCGCGGCCGAGTACGGTTTATATCGACGGTGATGATCGGGCTCTGGGCGATCGTGATCGGTCGTCTGTTTATTGTGCAGTGTGAGCAGGCCGACGAACTCGCGTCTTACGCAACAAGGCAACAGCTTACGGAGGTGACCGTTTCTGCTCGGCCGGCAGACCTTGTTGACCGCAGCGGGCGGCTACTCGCGACGACGATCGTCTCGCAAAGCCTGTTCGTCGATCCGCAGCGTCTCGACGTGGACGATGAATTCATCGCCAACCTGGCAGAAACGCTTTCGATCGACGCAGATCACCTGAAAGAACGCATCGCCGAACATACCGACAAACGCTTCCTCTGGGTCAAGCGACGAGTCAACGACGACGAAGCTGCCGCCGTGCAGCTGCTCGATTGGCCGGACAGCGCTTACGGATTCCGTGACGAGTTTCTCCGGAAGTACCCGCAGGGGCACGTCGCATCGCACGTGCTCGGCTATCGAGATATCGACGGAGCCGGACAGGGAGGCGTCGAGCAAAGCCTGAACCATTTGATCGAAGGCATTCCCGGAAAACGCAAACTCGTCCGCGACGCCCTTGGCCGCATTGTGGAGGTTTCCTTCGACCCGGACAGCGAACCCAAACGCTTCGACGCCGTGCAACTGACACTTGACCTGACGATCCAAATGTTCGCCGAGAAGGCGCTTGACGAAATCGTGGAAGAGTGGAAGCCCACTGGTGCCTGCGCCATCGTCATGGAACCCAAAAGCGGCGACGTGCTGGCCATGGTTTCCCGCCCGACGTACTCGCTGAGCGACATGTCGCACGTACCGAGCAACGCGTGGCGGAACCAGGCAATCAGCATCATTTACGAACCGGGTTCGACACTGAAGCCGTTCATCGTCGCCGAAGCTTTGCAGGCTGGCCTGATCAAACGCGATGAGATGTTTGATTGCGAAAACGGCGAATACAAAATGGGGCCGCGCGTGCTGCACGACCATCATCGCTACGGTGAGCTTTCCGTTACCGACGTGCTGGTTAAGTCGAGCAATATCGGCATGGCCAAGATCGGCGAACGGCTGAAGAACCGAGGCCTCTACAACGCGACGTTGAAGTTCGGCTTCGGCCGCCCGACAGGCATCGACCTGCCTGGCGAGCTGTCCGGCATTCTAAGACCGCTTAAACAATGGAACGGTTACTCGACCGGATCGATTCCGATGGGCCACGAACTGGCCGTCACACCGTTGCAACTGATTACTGCCCAGGCAGCGCTCGCCAACGGCGGACGACTGATCACGCCGCGCATCCTCAAAGGAGTGCAGGGTGAACGGTCCGACTCGGCGCGAGCCTTTCAGATATCTCTCGAAGACCCATCGCTCGCCGAACCGGCCACCATCGTCCGTCCAACCGTTTCGGCCGAAGTCGCTCGCTGGGTTATTGAAGAACCAATGACCCAGGTCGTCTCGCGAGGCACGGGTCGTAACGCAAAGATTCCCGGCTACTCAGTCTTCGGCAAGACCGGGACGGCTCAGAAGATGGACCCGGAAACCGGTGGCTACTCCAAAACGCTCCACAGCAGCTCGTTCATCTGCGGAGCGCCGGCTAGGAATCCACGAGTCATCGTGCTGGTCGTCGTCGACGAGCCTCAGTCCGGATCGACGCATTACGGTGGAACCATTGCCGCCCCCGCTGCCGCAAAGATCCTGAGCCGATCGCTGATGTACCTGCGGGTCCCACCCGATCAGGAAACTCGCACGGCCGCTCGGTAAGACGACCGTGCCACGAGCCGGTCGTTCCGTGTCCGATGAGCAGGGTATGGCAAGCGCAGCGCCGGCACACCAGAGCAATGAAAGCGGTAACTCAGAATTGTTATGCCGGCGCTGCGCTTGTCATAACCTACGGTGGACGGCCTGACTCGACCCGTACCGGGCAATGCAGACGTTGCAGCGACGCCACAAAACCCCGTCGCGTTGCCGTTTGGCATCACCGCGTTTCGCCTCCGCCGTGGACCGAAAAATTAACACGAACGGGCAAAGGCGACTCTAACCCAAGCCTGTTTCTGTGGTTACAGCCACCTTGCAGGACCGAACTTCGGCGATTCGTAAAGTTTGGCATTCAGTCTGCTTTACGGTCTGGTGTCTCGATAACCGAGGCCGGAGCAATCTGCTCAGCAAACCGTCGAAGGGGAAACCATGTTGAATCTCGCCAAACGACTTCTGAACGACGAAGCCGGTTTCCTGCTCTCAGCCGAACTGATTCTGATCTCGACGGTCCTGACACTCGGCATGGTGGTGGGTCTATCTTCAGTCTCGCACGCCATCAACGGCGAACTGCTTGACGTCGCCTCGGCCTTTGACAGCGTCAATCAGGGTTACCGCTACGACGGCATGTTCGATGACCACGGCGGCTCATACGGCAGCCATCACGACGACTACGGCCACGACATCAGTTGCCGCGGTTACTAAGTCGGACGTTTAGCTATCACGCGAATCGAGCATCCACGAGCGGCCAGTAGCAAACCCGTTCGGATTCCTCTGCTAAAAACAATCGGAAACGCAACAACGGACCCGGTATGGATCGGTCGTTGCGTGCTCAGCGGGCCCTTTCTGTTTTTGGAGCATCGTCACGATGCGAACTCTCCTTGCATTACTCTGGACGGACCAGGTCGGATCGACTCTGTCGGCCGAAATGGCACTGGTGACTTCGGTCACTATCGGTGCCCTGTTCATGGGCATGGCCGATTTCAGCGCGAAAGTGAATCGCGAGTTCCAGAACCCTGCTCGCGAAGGAGGACTGGTTGGTACCGAGCAACCCGATCAGGAAGAAGACACAGCCGTCAGTAAGAAGAAGTCCGAGGCGGAGAAGACGGACGAAGAAAAAGCTGAGGACGAAAAGAAACGGAGCCAGTGGCGATTCCGCCGGGCCGAAGACCGCGAAACACCAGAAAACAGCGACTGAATACAGCATCGCGTCCGCTGGCCAGACGTTTGCTTCCCACTCGCCCGCCGCCTGTTGGACATTCGCCGCTCCGCCCACAATACTTCGCCGCTCACACGCCGACGGACACACTTTGTGACGTCGGCGTTGTCATTTCCCGCACCCATTCTGGCGAAGCTGCGATCGCGATATGGACCGTCTTGCTCACCTCAACCCCGCCCAGCGCGATGCGGCGAGCACTCTTTCAGGACCGCTGCTGGTCCTCGCCGGCGCCGGAACCGGCAAGACTCGCGTCATCACGCACCGCATAATCGAATTAATCGACAGCGGCATCGCACCCGATCGAATTCTCTCAGTCACGTTCACGAATAAAGCCGCGAAGGAGATGGCCCAACGAACTCAGGAACTGCTCGGCAAACGCCAGAAGAAGAAGCCGATGATCTCGACGTTTCACTCGTACTGTGTGAAAGTCCTGCGACAGGAAATCGAAGCACTCGGTTATCCGAAACACTTCACCATCTACGACCGAGGCGACCAGGAATCAGCCGCCCGCAAAGCTTTACGAGACGTCCGCATCCCGGATTCCAGCATGAAGCCCGGCGACCTGCTGAACGTCATCAGCCGCTGGAAGATGCACAGCATCGCCCCCGACGACGCGGCCGATCACACGGAGAACGATCTCGAATTTCTCGGGGCCGTCGCTTATCGCAAATATCAGAACAACCTGCTGGCCTGTGGCGCCGTCGATTTTGACGACCTGCTGCTACTGACGAATCGCCTGTTCGAAGAACACCCCGCCGCACTGGACCGTCAGCAGCAACGCTTCGACCACGTGCAGATCGACGAGTATCAAGACACGAACGGCTCGCAGTTCGACCTCATCGAAGCGCTCGTCCGAAAGCACAACAACATCTGCGTCGTCGGCGACGATGATCAATCCATTTACGGCTGGCGCGGCGCCGAGGTGACTCACATTCTGAACTTCGGTCAGTACTTCAAAGGGGCGAAGACAATTCGCCTCGAAGAAAACTACCGCTGCACCGACCGAATTCTGGACCTCGCCAACCGACTCGTTAAACACAACAAAGGCCGGCACGACAAAGAACTTCGAGCCAACAAGACGTCGGTCTCCGATGTGCGTTTCCGAGAGTTCGATGATGACCAGGTCGAGGCCGAATACATCGCTCGTGAAATTCAGTTCATGATCAACAAGAAGGACGTCCCGCCTCAGGACATCTGCATTCTCTTCCGGACGAACGAGCAACCGCGCGTCTTCGAAACAGAACTCCGCCGCCACGAAATCCGCTACGTGATGATGGGCAGCCAGTCGTTCTTCGACAAACGCGAAATCCGCGACATCCTGGCGTACCTTAAGGTGCTCGAGAATCCGCGTGACGAGAACTCGCTGCTGAGAATCATCAACGTCCCCGCGCGAGGCATCGGCGACTCGACCATCGAGAAAGTTCTGAAACGAGCGGTCCGCGAAGGAGTCCCCATCTGGGACGCCGTCCCCGGAGCACACGCCGACGGAGAGATTACCGACAAGGCAGTGAAGTCACTGAACCGGTTTTCGTTGCTGCTCGACAATTATCGGAAGAAGCTGAAATCTTCACCGAAGGACCTGCCCACGATCCTCGAAAACCTGCTGCACGAGATCGACTACGACAGCGAAATTCGGAAGCAGTACAAGAAGGAAGAGATGCAGATTGCGAAGACGGAAATCGTCGACCAGATGATCGACTCGCTCCGGGAATACGTCGCCCGATCTGACAAACCGTCGCTGCAAGGTTACCTCGAAGAAACGCTGCTCAACGGCCCGGACCTCGGCGACGACAAAGAGAAGCTGATGAATGAGCAGGCGGTCAAGCTGATGACCCTACACAGCGCCAAAGGACTGGAGTTTCCGCGAGTCTACATGGTCGGCATGGAAGAAGGTCTGTTGCCTCACAAGCGAGCCGTCGACGAAGAGGGCTCGGCCATCGATGAAGAACGCCGGCTGTGTTACGTCGGCATCACCCGAGCCCAGGACCACCTCACCCTGACCCGAGCCGCCGCGCGCAAAAAGTGGGGCAAAAAACGCCTCTCGATCCCCTCGCGTTTCATCCGCGAAATGCGAGGCAAAGACGAATAGGAAAACAGGCTGGAACAACGAACCACCCGAAACCGTTCCCTCCAGCAACGTCGTCGGTCGAGTGATTCTGAACTCGCGGTAAAGAATTGATGACCTGTCGTTGGGTGTTGACAAGCTCCGCGCCGGCACACCATCGCTGCCGGCGGTTCTCAATGGTGTGCCGGCGCTTCGCTTGTCAGCACCCTACACATACGAATGGTCGTTGAAACCGCTTTGTCACTCACTTCGCGGGGAGTGATTCGACGAATTCTCTGGCGAGGGTCAGGATGGCGTCGCGGAGGCCGGGGTGGGCGATGGAGGATTCGCAGACGTCGACCATTCCGCCCATGCGGCGGCCGGTGAAGGACAACCGGTTCGACGCCGTCCAGCTCCAGAGCGGCTGCTTCGTTGTCCTTGCCGACTCGTGCCATGCCGCCGTCTTTATGAACTCCGCAGAGCATGTTTCCGTTCAGCATGAAGCAGAGGCCGCCGAACATCTTTTTCTCGGTAACGCCCGACAGATCCGACAGGGCGTCCCGCAGAATCTGAGCGTGTTCTTCGCTGTAGGCCATCTTACGCGCTCCTGCCTTTCTTCGTGGATTCCGGGTTGGCTTTCGAGTCCGATTCGGCGACCTCTTTAACTCGAAGCAACGTGTTCGACCAGTAGGCTTCGTACTTTCCGATCCACCGTTCGAGGATGTCACGAATCGGAGCGGCGTTCAGAGAGTTGATCCGACATCGCCCTTCGCTGCGAGTTTTGACCAGACCGGCCGCACGCAACACATCAAGGTGCTTCATGACCCCAAAACGTGAAAGCTGGGGAAACGTTTCGACAATTTCGGTCGTCTGACGCGGGCCGTCGCGCAGCATGTCCAGGATCTCTCGCCGAGTCGGATCGGACAGTGCTTTCCAGACGTGATCGAGGTCTTTGGCCATGAGTGGTACCGCAGCGAAAGAAGCAAAGTTGTGCGTCGCCCACGCTACTCGGACAGCCTCTTAACGCTGTCTAGAACATTCTTCCAGCCGAGTACCACGCCTTGTCGATGACTGTCATCAAGCATACCGACGGCTCGATGTCGCAACGACAGTTCGGTGCCCCCAGAGATCGGATCCAATCGAAATTGGATATGCCCGGCCACTGCGTACGACATAAACATCGGCCCCTGAATTTCGATCAGCGTCGGCGGCTTGATGACCTGCACGAAGCCCCAGAGATGCCCCTGCCGGTCTCCAAGGTCTCGAAACCAGCGGCCACCCGGCCACTCTTCAAGGACCATCGGCATTGGTTTGTTGTCAGGGGTTGAACTCTCTTCGGTCAGACGCCGGATCAAAGCCCGCCATGCATCCCCGCTCGCCGCGTCGATTTCGATTGACTGAGTAAGGTCCAGTGTCAAATCCTGAATATCGGCCATTGGATTTCCTTTGTTGGAATGCGTCTTCGCAAACGAGTTACTCGGACTCAGCTTCGACGAGGAAGCTCATGTGAAGTTCTGCATGTCTCAGATGAAAGTTGATCCAGCCTTCTTTGCCGATGTTACCAAACGCCGGGTGAAGCACTCGATTTGGTTCTTCGTTCTGCCTGGCAACTGCCTTCCGCAGCGCGGCGAGTTCATCTTCGAGCGACGTGTCGTCCGGAACAAACTCGGGAGCGCTCTTAAACCCGGCTGGCAGCGCTCCGTACAGAAAATTTCGCTTCATCAAGAGCGACACCAGAAAACGGGCCGGCGCGGGTAGCAGAAAGTTCATCCCGTCAATGGACCCGTCCATCGTACGGGCTAGATGGCCGTAGATTTGTCCCTGCGACCAGTTACCCAGCATTCGGACGTCGGCCTGTGAAAGTCGTTCGGCTTCCTGAAGAAACTCGTCGAGCGACGAGTAACGAACTTTCCGGCGTCCTTCTACTTTCTTCGTGTTGACGGCCATTCACATCTCCGAGGTTGACAGTTTCGGGAATCGACAACAACGTGACTTAAAGGTAACGTAATATTGTCCGCACACCAATCACGCAGTTTTGACTATTCGAAGAACGGAAAACCCCAATGACATCACACGTCAATCCGGTTAACTGGTTTGAAATTCCCGTAACGGATCTGAGGCGGGCCAAAGCCTTTTACGAAACGATCCTCGCCCTGGAAATCACTGAATCAGAGATGGGACCAAACAAGATGGGCTGGTTCCCGATGGAAATGGGCGCTGCAGGCTCAACCGGAGCATTGCTCAAAGGCGATGGTTACACACCTTCGCACGACGGATCTCTGGTTTACATCCACGTCGACGCGATTGATCCAACTTTGGAATTGGTCGATAGCAACGGCGGCAAGACACTCATGCCTCGCATGAGCATCGGCCAGCACGGATTCATCGCCCACTTCGAAGACACTGAAGGCAATCGGGTGGCTCTGCATGAATCTCCAGGCGAGTCTCCAGAGGTCTGCTGAAACGCTATTCTACCTGTTCGAAAACATCTCCACTTTAAGAATTTAAGAATACCGACTTCGTTTCAAACCAAAGGAGACTCGCTATGAACGCTATCGATTTTGTGAAACTGTCGCTGGAGAACAGCCGAGGCTGGGCCATGGGGCTGATCACTGACATGAAGGACTCGCCGATGACCCCGCCGACCCCCAACGGCGGCAATCACCCGCTGTGGGTGCTTGGTCACCTTGTGCGTGCTGAAAGCGACCTGCTGGACGGGTTCATTCTTGGCCAGCCAAACCGTTTTCCCGAGCTGGAGTGTTTCTCGATGGGGCAAACGCCGACGACCAATGCTGACGACTATCCATCGATGGATGAACTGCTGGCTAAGTCAGAAGAGATTCGCACGGCGACGCTGGCTCACCTGGATACTCTGACCGACGCAGACCTCGATCAGAAGAGTCACGCCCCGGAAGAATTTGGAGCGCTCTTCAACACGGTCGGCGCGGTCCTGGCCGCGATGACAACTCACATGAGCTTCCACGCTGGCCAGGTCGCCGACGCTCGGCGCGCCGCCGGTCGAGCCCCGCTGATGGCATAGTGCCATCGTTAGTTCAAGTGTCGAAATCTTAAAACGAACTTGACGCCTGCTCCGGAAGGGGCAGACGTCATTTTAGTTTTTGTCTCCCGTAGAACATTCAGAAACGACTATTGTTTTTGGCGATTCAGAAACACGAACGTGCCGAGCTTCGAAGCCGTCCGGACGATCGTCGCGGTTTACATCTTTGACCGTGATCTGAACGCCGACCCCCGAGCGATCGGAGATGTCCGCTGAATAGTTGAAAAGAGTGACGGTTTCCCCTGCAGGAGATAGTCTCCTGCTGTCATTTTTCA
>JBLFXD010000074.1:0-13417 GCA_047611045.1 Planctomycetaceae bacterium
TTCCGAAACTTCGGTGATCAATTCTCTGAGTGGCGGCAATTGCCCCAGGCACGCACGAGAGTCGAGAGAACAATTCACGACCAGAAACAACATTACTGACTGCACCAAGCGCCGCAGCGACATTGCATATCGGAGCTCAGTCAGTTGACTCATGATCGCATCCTCAAACCGAAAAACAGCACAACGACAACAAAGAACGTATCGGTTTCGGGCGCTGGCAATACCTGCCGACGATCAGTAGCGTACGACCTCGAACGAAAACGGCCATTTCGATACCCGAAATTTCCGCAACCTGACACTGTCCATCGACGGGAATCGTATGATTGTTGGACCAAAACCAATCATTGCCGCACTGCTCGTTGGCCTGACGCTGAGTTTCGTCGTCGGTTCGTTGCTTGGCCAGGAAAACAAGGACCGGGCAAAGCCGGAACGTAAGGCTAAGGCCGCTGCGGCAAGAAGAAGGGCAAGCAAGGATGCAAAGAACCTAGTCACCGGCAAAGCCACGCCGGCCCGCGATCCGGAATTGCAGCAGTACGGGATTTATGCGAAGTCGGCTCCGATCGCCGGCCCCGCCAAAGCGATCGCAACGTCGCTCCCGCTGGAGCTGAAAAAAGGCGATCGGATCGCTTTGATCGGAAACACACTGCTCGACCGGGCTCAACACTTCGGCCACTTTGAAGCGCTGCTGCACTCTCACTTTCCGAAGCACGAACTCGTTGTGCGAAATCTATCCTGGTCGGCAGACACGGTCGATCTTCAACCTCGCCCGGCAAACTTCGCAAACCTCGACCAGCACCTGACGCACGAGAAAGTCGACGTCATCATTGCGGCGTTCGGGTTCAACGAATCGTTCGCGGGAAAGGACGGTCTCGCTGATTTTAAGAAAGCGCTGACTGCATTCCTGACGGGCCTCAAAACGAAAGCCTACAACGGAAAGTCTGCTCCGCGAATCCTGCTGATTTCGCCCATCGCCAACGAGAACGTCACAGCGGTTGCCGCTGCGGATCTGAACAACGAGCAAATTCAAATCTACGTCGACGCAATGAAAAACGTGGCGGCAAAGCAGCAGGTCGGCTTTGTCGACGTCTTCAAACCGCTCCAACCGGCAATGGCGAGCCCCGGCACGGACCTGACGATCAACGGCTGCCACCTCACGGAAGAAGGTTACGCAACGTTCGGTGTAAAGCTCTTTACCCAGGCGTTCGGCGTCGACGAAGCGACCGCTCGAGAATACCTCAGCAACAGCGACGAACTTCGCGCGGCGATCACCGATCGCAACCGTCAGTTCACTCGCCGTTACCGACCGGTCAACACGTTTTATTACACCGGTGACCGAAACAAGAGTTACGGGTATCTTGATTTTCTACCGGCGATGCGAAACTTCGATGTAATGACCTCAAACCGCGATCGACAAGTCTGGGATATCGCCGAGGGAAAGAAGGCTGCCGCAAAGGTCGATGATTCGAACGTCCCGCCGCTGCCCGAAACCACTGAAAGCCGAGGAGCCAACCGCTGGATCTCCGCCGCTGACGAGCTGAAAGAGTTCACCGTCGATCCGCGTTTCGAAGTCAACCTCTTCGCGGGCGAAGAAGAGTTTCCGGACATTGCCGCACCGATTCAGATGCGGTGGGATTCGCTCGGCCGGCTGTGGGTGAGTTGCTCAACGACTTACCCACACGTTTATCCCGGCAACGAGCCAGACGACAAGATTGTCATCCTGGAAGACACGGACAACGACGGCAAAGCCGACAAGTCGACCGTCTTCGCCGATGACCTGCATATTCCGCTGTCCTTCGAGTTTGGTGACGGCGGGGTCTACGTTTCGGAACAACCGGACCTGACGTTTCTCAAAGACACGAACGGCGACGGCAAAGCCGACGTGCGGCGTCGAGTCCTCACCGGCTTCGGCACGGAAGACTCGCATCACTCACTGCACGACATAACCTGGTCACCGGATGGCGATCTCATTTTTCGCGAGTCAATCTTTCATCACTCGCAGGTGGAAACTCCTTACGGCCCCGTGCGGCAACAGAACAGCGGCTGGTTTCGGTTTGAACCTCGGTCACAGCGTCTGACAAGCTTCGGCACCTACCACAGCACGAATCCCTGGGGCGTTACCTTCGATGATTGGGGCAACCATGTTGCCAGTCATCCAATTTTCGCCGCGGCGTTTCATTCGCTCGACCCGCCGTATCCTCAGCAGCATCCCAAACCGGCTGGCCTGCGTGCCTACTCCGGAACCTGTGGTCATGAATTTGTCGACTTCGCAACGTTCCCTGAAGAACTCCAGGGAGGATTCATCAAGGCTCGCTACAAACCAACGAACCGAATCGAGATTCACAAATGGAACGAAACGGAATTCGGCTTCGATGAGGAGTACGTCAGCGATCTGATCTTCTCGTCAAATCTGAGCTTCATTCCGGTCGACCTGCGATTCGGACCTCGCGGAGCCATGTATATCTGCGACTGGTACAACCCGATCAAAGGACACGCTCAATACTCGCTGCGTGACCCGCGCCGCGACCGACACTCTGGCCGGATCTGGAGGATCACGGCGAAGGGCAAGGCGCTGACCGACCCGCCAAAGATCGCTGACGCTTCAATCGAAGAGTTACTCGACATCCAGAAACGCCCCGAGTACCGATACCGATATTGGGCGAAACGGGAACTGCGTGACCGAGATCCGGATGCTGTCAAAGCGGCCCTCGACAAGTGGGTTGCGAAGCTGGATTCGGCAGACCCGCGTCATCGCCATCATCAGATTGAAGCTGTCTGGAATTACCGAAACATTGGAAAAAGTAAGACGGCGCTGCTGCGAGAGTTGCTCGCCTGCAAGGATCACCACGCGCGAGCAGCAGCAACTCAGCAGCTTCGGTACTGGCATTCCGGAATGCCGGACGCCATTCATCTGCTGCACCGGTCAGCGAACGATGCAAACGGTCTGGTCCGAATGGAAGCAGCCATCGCCGCCAGTTATGTCGGCTCCAAAGAGGCTCTCGATGCGATGCTCGACGTCTTCAAATATCCGCGTGAAGGCCACACCGCCTACGCGATTACCTGCGCGCTGGGTTCGGCAAACCTGCGACGTCACTGGGAAGGTAACACTGACTACAATGTCGCGAAGTTGTTGAAGCGGGCCGGTCGTGGAAACCTCTTTAAAGAACCGACTCCCGATTCCAAAGGTGCGCAATTCGACACGCAGAAGAACCTGAAGACAGTCCGCATTTCCTGCATACCTGAGCGGATGAGATTTACCGTCGACCAGTTCGCCACCAAACCTGGCCAGCCGGTAAAGATCGTCTTCGCCAATCCAGACGCAACGGACCATAACCTTGTTTTTGTCAAACCCGACGCACTGGCTGACGTCGGCATGGCCGCCAACGCGATGGCACGGGATCCTAAGAATGCAAATTCCGACTTCATTCCAGCAGAAAAACGAAGTCAGATTCTGCAGGCATCGCCGATGATTGGCCCGACTCGAAAGTCACTGGTCCACGTCATGCGGTTTAAGGCTCCGACAGAACCTGGCGTTTACCCGTTTGTCTGCACCTTCCCCGGCCACTGGGTCATCATGAATGGTGTCATGGTTGTGGCGGAAACAGCGGAGAAAGCCGACGAACTACTGGCAGCCCGCAAGCCGACACTCGTCAAAGAGTGGACGATGGCTGACTTTCCAGCCTTCACTTCAAAGACGGACGACGAATCCGTCGCGCGAGGTATGCAGGCGTTCGTCAAAGCTCGCTGCAACCAGTGTCACGCCATCGCCGGACACGGCATCAACATCGGTCCGGACCTCACGGAAACCGGCAAACGTCTGAAAGGCGTCAAGCTCCTGGAACAGATTCTTGAACCGTCGTCCGAAATCAACAAGAAGTATCAGACGACGCAATTCCTGATGGACAATGGCAAGGTACTCTCCGGGGTGGTCGTCAAGGAAACGGAAACCGAATTTCACATCATCGGTAACCTGCTAATTCCCACTGCGATCACGAAGGTTGCAAAGAGCCAGGTTGACGAGCAATTCTCGTCAAAGATTTCAGCCATGCCGAAAGGGATGGCCAACGTGCTGACCCGGCCGGAGATTATCGACCTCGTTTCGTTCCTTGAAACCGGCTTCAACCTGCCGGAGCATCTCAAACACAAACACATGCATCACAAGAAGTAACTCCTTGATGCCTGGCGTCTGAAATTTCAGAACGACCGGAGACTTCAGACAAAAACAGGGCGGTCATTGCTGACCGCCCTGAATTCGTTCGTTCCGTACTGCGTTGATCAGTCGAGACTCATCGTGACGGTCTTGAGTTCGGTGTAGTTGTGGAGTCCGGCTTCGCCGAGTTCACGCCCAATGCCGCTCATCTTGAATCCACCAAACGGGGCGGCGGCGTCGAAGACGTCGTAACAATTGATCCAGACAGTGCCCGCTCGGACGCTACTGGCGATCCGGTGAGCCTTCCCGACATCGCGTGTCCAGACGGCGGCAGCCAGACCGAATGTCGTCTTATTGGACCGCTCGACAATCTCTTCCTCGCTCTTGAATTTCAGGATGTTCATGACCGGGCCGAAGATTTCGTCGGTTGCAATCGTCATTTCATCGGTCACGTTTGCAAAGACGGTCGGCTCGATGAAGTAGCCCTTGTCACCATGACGCTTTCCGCCGGTCAGACAACTGGCTCCTTGCTGATTCCCCTGGTCGATGTATCCCATAATCTTGTCGAACTGATCCTGATCGACCTGCGGGCCCTGCGTTGTTTTCGTGTCAAACGGATCGCCAAGGACACGACCTTTCGCACGTTCGACAATGCGCTCGACGAATTCATCATGGACTGACTCTTCGACAAACAGACGACTACCAGCACAGCAGCATTGCCCCTGATTGAAGAACAGACCGAATTCCGCACCGGCGATGGCGGCGTCAAGGTCGGCGTCTGCGAAAACGATGTTTGGACTTTTTCCGCCGAGTTCCAGCGTCACCCGTTTCATGGTCTCCGCAGCGCCACGCATGATGATCTTGCCGGTTTCGTGATGGCCGGTGAAGGCAATCTTGTCGACTCCCGGATGATCGACCAGCGGAGCTCCGGCGCCTGGACCAAATCCCGGCACGACGTTAATGACTCCAGGCGGGATCCCCGCTTCGAGTGCCAGGTCGGCCATGCGAAGGCAACTTAGCGGAGTCTGCTCAGCCGGTTTCATCACGATCGTGCATCCGGTGGCCAGGGCTGGCCCCCATTTCCAAGCCGCCATGAGCGCCGGGAAGTTCCACGGAATGATCTGTCCAACAACGCCAACGGGTTCACGTCGCGTGTAGCAGAAATTGTTGCCTCGGATCGGAATCGTGTCGCCGCCAATCTTGTCCGCCCAGCCCGCGTAGTATCGCAGGCAATCGATCACGAGCGGAAAGTCTGCAGCACGTGCATCAGCAATCGGCTTACCATTGTCGAGCGTTTCGAGGGCCGCGAGTTCGTCGAAGTTTTCCTCGATCAGATCAGCCAGTCGGTTCATCAATCGTCCGCGATCGCGAGCGTCCATCTTCGACCAGGGACCATGCTCAAACGCGCGACGCGCCGCAGCGACGGCAGCGTCAATGTCTTCAGGTCCACCTTCGGCCACGTCGCAAATCGGTTGCTCCGTGACAGGATTCACCGTTTGAAATGTCTTGCCACTAGCCGAATCACGCCATTCGCCGTCGATCAGGATTTGCGTGCATTTAACTTCAGGAGCGGAATAGGTCGTGGTTTCCGGTGCGGTCGCGACTGACATGATCAAGCTCCGAATAAGAGTGAGTTCAGGTTCATTTAGATTGTAAACTCTGAGCAGTGAACGGAAAGTGTCCCGCACCTTGACGACGACGCGACGCACTCAGAATCGCCAAAACTAACGATGCCTCGCGACAGACTATGTAGAGTTTCGCAACCGGTTCACGGTTGAGACGACGTACTCATTCGCGAATTCGATTTCTTCTTGCGAATTAAATCGACCGATGCCGAATCGAAGGCTGGCACGTGTCAGCTGATCGCTGCGGCCGATCGCTCGCAGAACGTGGCTCAGTTCGGGGTTCGCTGACGTGCAGGCTGACCCCGAACTGACGGCAATCTCATTCAAGCTGTTCATCAGAACGTCTCCGTCGACACCTTCAAAACTGACGTTCAGGTTGCCCGGTAGTCTTTCCGTCGGATGTCCGTTGAGATGCAAACCGTCGAGCCGACTACTGAGTTGTTTCCAGAGTTCGTCTCGCAGACTTTCGATTCTCGCCGCGTCTTCAGAACGAACATCGTACGCAAGCTGACAGGCTTTCCCGAATCCGACGATCAGCGGAACAGGCAGAGTCCCACTGCGAAGTCCATGCTCGTGGCCGCCGCCGTCGATTAGAGCTTCCGGTCGAGATCGCCGGTTACCGCGTTTCACGATCAACGCGCCGACGCCTTTCGGACCGTAGCATTTGTGAGCGCTCACGCTCACAAGGTCTGCTCCCAGTTCCTCGACGTCGACCGGGATTCGGCCAACAGCCTGCACCGCGTCACAGTGCAGAGGCACGTTTCGATCACGACACACGTCAGCGATTTCGGTGATCGGATTGATCGTGCCGATTTCGTTATTCGCCAGCATCATCGACACCAGAGAAGTCTCATCACGCAACGAGTCCGCAACCTGCTGAGGACTCACTTGACCGAAATCGTCGACGGGCAGAATTGTGACGTCGGCGCCCGTCCGTTGAAGTTTCTTGATCGGATCGAGCGTCGCGCGGTGCTCAATTTCGTTCGTGATGATGTGCGGCTGCTTTGCACTTGAAGAACGCAGCAGCGGCTGGACAATGCCTTTGATCGCCAGATTCGATGCTTCCGTCGCGCCGCTTGTGAACACGACACTGCGAGGATCTGCATTGATCAAAGCAGCGATCTGCTCGCGCGATCGATCGACCGCGTCTTTGGCGTCCCAGCCGAAACGATGACTCGTGCTGGCAGCATTCCCGAACACTTCGGAAAAGTACGGCAGCATCGCTTCGACAACCTGCGGATCGCAGCGTGTCGTCGCGTGATTATCGAGATAGATCGGCGTCTGCACCATGAGACTGTGAACTCTTACGACAAACTTGGGATCGGTCCCGAATTGAACCTCGAATGATTAGTTTCAGTCATTCCCGCGCAGGCGGGAACCCAGTGAATCTCACAGCCGATTGAAAAACCTGGGTGCCCGCCTGCGCGGGCATGACGTGGTCGGGAATCGGGAACTTAATTCGTGCCCATTCCTTAACGGACGATTTCGCGCTCACAGTACAGCGTTCCAGTCACGGATTCGATGGGGCACCCTCATCGAGCAGCTCGATCAAGAGAGCGATAAAGTGATTCGGGAATCGCGGACTGAAATTCAACAGCCGACATGAAGCAAGAAACTTCACCCGGGTCTCACCGTGAGTTCTCGCGGCAACCACGATGTTGACCAGTAAACGCTCGCTCGCCGACATCGAGATCGCATTGAGTTCGTCATAAAGATTGGGATCGTCGAAGTCACCAACCGTTTCGGCGACTCGTTTCGTTTCGGGGCTCCCGTTTCGGAAATCGTCCAGGGCTTGATCGACGGCCAATCGCGACTTTTCGGAGTCGCCGTCCAGCTCGTGCATCATTGCAATGTGCAATCGGACGAAACCGCGTTGTTCGGGCGGACGCTGAACCAGGTCTGAACGGCTGAGCTCTTCGTGCCTCCCCCGAGAAACCAACGCTTCCAACATCAGGTTTGACCGTGAGAGCGGATTCTTAAGCTTCAGCGTCAGCTCCATCATCTTTTCATAATCGCGGTGGCAATAGGCAAGATACCGTTCTGACGAAACAACAAGATCGTGTGGATCCAGTGGGATTTCGTTGTTCACCGCGAGGACGAATTCGTCATGAGCCTGTCGCATTTCCGCAACTCGATTCTGAGCAGCAAGAACACTGAGCAACCGAAAATGCGCCGTCGCTTCGATGGGGGATTCTGAAATTAACTTTCGTTGTTCACGTTCCAGTTCTTCGAATTGTCCAAGAGCCAACCGAACTCGGTGAAGAATATTCTTCATCTCCTGATGGTCGGGGTTCAGTTCGATGGCTTTGCTGGCCGCATGAAACGCTTCCTCGTACCGGGCGAGCGACAGCAGACGGTGACACTTCGCGTAGTACGGAAACGGATTCGACGGATCAGCCGCGATCGACCGATCGAAAAACTCTTCGGACAGTGGGCCATGAGGTTCGATACGGCCTCGGAGATAGAGTGCTGCTCCGTTATCTGGAAGCTGCTTGACCAGTTCATCGTACTCGGCAAACAGCTCATCAGTTTTGTCGACCCGAAGTGCGGCAGATTGGTATCGCCGATGCCACGAAATCTCCAACGGCCGACGCGAGCACCCATCTTTCATGAACTGATAAAGTCGCTGGTACGCCGATGCCTGGACGGAATACCGACCGTACGCCCCAATCAGCTCATCGTCGCGAGGCGTCAGCAGCAAATGACGTTCGCAGAACTCGAGTTGTTGTTCTGAACTAATTTCGTTGGCCACGAAGCCAATGGCTTGAGCTGGCTCAAGCAGAATCGGCTCAACCCGTGTTCGAGTCGCGCTGTCCCCGCTGGCCTTGATCGTTCCGGGAAACGGCTTGAATCTGAAATCGATATCGTCGAACGCGTAAAACGTTTCGCCCATGTAAAGTCGATGTGTCACTTCAGCCGCCGGCGTTTCGGCTGAATACCGAGCTTCTTCCCAGACAGTGACTGCGGTTCTCGCCGGATCAAGAATGAACACTGGCGACGAAGTAAGGCGTTTCAGTAATCCGGTGCTGAATTCAAAATCACCTTCGGCAACCGCCGACAGAGGGTGAGAAATTTCCCAGTGATGCTCTCCTTCCGAAATTGTCAACTCGGTGTGTGAGATTCCGGCAATCTCGAATTCCTCGCCGCCGTCAACTCTGACGCGTAGTGGATCGGTGCTGCCATTCACAACGTAGACACCCCTGCTCGACGCAATGTTGATGCTGGAAATCGTGACGGCTGCAGCGGCCGCCAGCATCACGGCCAGCGCCAAAGTCCACCACCTTCGCCGATGCGAATCACCGGGATCGTTGAATCTGTTCCTACTTTCGTCACTCGACGCGTCGCCGATCAGTCCGCGAGTCTCGTCATCCAGCGCCGCGAAGAATGGCGGAGCAAAGAAGTCGGACGTGCCCGCGTTTACCGTCATTGCAGAAGCTCTTGCACGTTCTCAGGTGGCCGACCGATGACGGCATCGCTTCCTTTCACGACAATCGGGCGTTCAATCAAAACCGGATTCTCGACCATGGCCTTGATCAATTCGTCGCGAGTCAGCTCCGCAGTCGCAAGCTTCAGTTCGCTGAACGCCGCCTCTTTGCGACGCATCAACTCGGTCGGCTCAAGCTTGAGTTTCTGAAGGATCGTTGAGAGTTCGACCGACGTCGGAGGCGTCTTCAGATACTCAACAACGTTCGGCTCGACGCCGGCGTCGCGGATCAACTGCAGCGTTTGCCGGCTCTTCGAACAACGCGGATTGTGATAAATCGTGATCGGCGATTCACTCACGACAACTGGTCTCCGTCAGGTTGATCTTCTGGCTTTTCGAGCAGGGTCTCAGATTCGAGCGGTACATCTTCGCGCTCCGATGCTTCATCGGAGTCAGCATCGCTGCCTTCGATCATTTTCTCGTCAATGGTGTCTTTGTTCGCTGAATCATCCGCTGCTGCATCTTCAGCATAAGCTCGGACAACCGGCTTGCCGATGAGTTCTACCAGATCATCAAACCCGAGCGACTCGCGGTCCAACAGCGCTTCGGACACGCAATCCAGTTCCGCACGATGCTCCATCAGCACCTCTGTCGCCTGCTTCTGAGCGGCGTGGAGGAACCGTTTGATTTCCTGATCGATCAGGTGAGCGGTTTCTTCACTGAACTCGCGGCTCTCGTGAATTTCTTTGCCCAGGAACGGATGGTGCTCCCCCTGTCGATAAGCGACCGGGCCAATTTCGTCACTCATCCCCCAGTGGGCGACCATGCCGCGAGCGATCTGCGTTGCTCGTTTGATGTCGTCTTCTGCCCCGGCCGAGTACTCGTCGAATTCCATTTTCTCGGCAGCACGACCAGCCAGCATCATGGCGAGTTGCTGATGCAGCCGCTGCTCACCGATATGGAACCGCTCCTCGTCCGGCTGAAACTGCGTAACGCCGAGGGCTCGTCCACGAGGGATGATCGAAACCTTGTGAACCTCGTCGGCTTCCGGCAGGTACCAGCCGAGCAACGCGTGCCCCGCTTCGTGGTACGCCGTCATCCGACGTTCTTTTTGATTCAGAACTTCTTCGCGTTTTGGTCCCATGATGACCCGGTCACGAGCATTGTCGAAGTCTTCCATCATGACGTAGTCGCGGTCGGCGCGGACAGCACACAAAGCAGATTCGTTGACGAGATTCTTCAGCTCGGCACCGGAGAAACCAGTAGACGAGGCTGCCACTTGAACCAGATCAACGTCATCGCCCAGCGGAACGTTCTTCGAATGAACCTTCAGAATCGCCGCTCGACCTTCTTTCGTCGGACGATCGATCGTGACGTGCCGGTCGAAACGTCCCGGACGCAGCAGCGCCGGATCAAGTACGTCTGGCCGATTGGTTGCGGCAAGAACGATAACCGACGCCGTCTGCTCGAAGCCGTCCATTTCGCTGAGGATCTGATTGAGCGTCTGCTCGCGTTCGTCGTGCCCGCCGCCGAGTCCGGCTCCACGATGACGACCGACAGCGTCGATTTCGTCCACAAAGATGATGCAAGGCGCGTTTTCTTTTGCTGTCTTGAAGAGGTCCCTCACTCGACTGGCACCGACTCCGACGAACATCTGAATGAACTCGGAGCCGTTGATCGAGTAGAACGGAACTCCCGCTTCGCCAGCGGTCGCTCGAGCCAGCAAGGTCTTGCCAGTACCCGGCGCACCAATCAGCAACACGCCCTTTGGAATCTGCGCACCAAGGCGCTGAAACTTCGCCGGAGTTTTCAGAAACTCGACAACTTCCATCAGTTCTGACTTCGCCTGATCCATCGCGGCGACATCGTCGAACGAGTTTCGTTGGTCGCTCGGCTGAAACTGTTTAGCCGGACTTTTTGTAAAGCCACCCAGGAAGCCTGACCCCATTGGGTCGTTTGCTCGGCGCATCATGATGAACAGGAAAATGATCATCGCGATGGGCAGCAACATCCAGATCAGAAGCTGCCCGCCAGCATCGATCGGCTTTCCAACCTGCTTGACCCCGTTCTTCTTAATCAGCGTGTGAAGCTCCTGGTTTTCACGTTCCCAAAACGGGATGTAAGTCTGAAATGTATCGCGCAGCTTCGTGCCCGGATTATTCGGATCGTCAGGAATTTCCCGCCAGCGGCCCTCGATCTGAGCACCAGTTCCTGTCACCTCAGCGACTTTGTCCTGGACAAGCTGCTCGTAGAAGAAGCTGTAGTCGACCTCAGAACCAGACGTGAACGACTTGCCGAACTCCCACAGCAGCAGGATGACGATCCCCGCGATGCACAACACCAGAAAACCTGGCGGGATCGGACGTGGAGCGTCCTCGCGTTTTTTCTTTCGCGGGTTCTCGGGCAAATCAGATTCCGGTTTCTTCTCCGGAGACGGAGACTCCATGTTCACTCCTGCGTCCTGCACTCGCGTCGCGAGCTGAGCTTAACCAACGGCCGGACCTGGCTTGAGCCAGTCTGACCTTGAGCGTGTTTCTGCGTGGTGATTCGGCCCAAAACGAACGGTCACCGTCGAATCGCCGTGCAATCGTTCGCCGGCGCACAGAATCACGAAGCGAGAGATTGAGGCGGAAGGGTACTAAACAGCCTTGTTTGACTCAATCAGCAGGCCGGTTCGTCTCGAAGTGGCCGCCCTGCTGTGCTGATCATTCTCCATCGTCGCCCGCGCCAGCCGGACTTTCACCGTCCACCGGAACCGATTCAGGCTCGTACAACGCCAGAATTGCTCCGGCCGGATCCTTAATCACCGCAATCCGAGCTCCGCCCGCCGAGCGTGGTCCATCAACAACTGTCCCGCCGGAAGCCTTGCACCGGGCGACACGCTCATCGAGATCCTCAACCGTCACGTACATCAGCCAGGCGGGAGGAATATCGGCGTTTTCCCCCTTCGCGTGACAAACACCCGCGACGACGTTTCCAGCCGCATCGATCATCGAATAGTCCGAGTAATCTCCCATCGCCACCGGCGACGACGTCCAGCCGACGACGGATTCGTAAAACTCCCGAACCGATTCGGCATCGGAGACCGTTAAATCGTTCCAGGTAACCTGGCCAGGAATAAACTCAGCCGTCATGACGCCGGTCCTTTGTAATTTCGGTTGTTGACTCTGGAATTCGAGCGACCATAATTGGAGCTTACTCGAACCGAATGACGATGATGAGTGTCGTTTCGGGTCGCCGCTCACTCCCCTTATCTTCTGTGAAAGCAGATTGGAAGGACGATTGAGCGACGAGTTGTGTGTTCGAATTCTTTTTGAGCTTCAGAAGCAGAGCTCTGTTTCGAGAAAGGGGGCGATCGGCTTCGACTGGGTCACCATAAGTAGGGGTGGCGTGCCGTGGTTGATCAGTTGGCCACGTAAAAAGCTGATCAAAAACTAATTGCCACTAACAGGCAGTACTCGATGGTTGCATAGCAACCGTTCCGGCTTAGGAATCCCCGTCTGAGGAGTCTGAAGGCCGGTCACAAATTCAGACTGGCGTCAGGTCAATGTTCACTACGCCTGACGTGAGACAAGTTGCGAACTGGCTGCGTAAGGCCTTGTCTGTAGAGCCAAACAAAGCGAGACCCAATCAACAGAATACGCACGTAGAGACTTCTGCCGAGGGATCACAGGACGCGGGTTCGATTCCCGCCGCCTCCATATCGATAGCCACTTGCAATTCGTTGCAAGTGGCTATTTTTATTGACGTTACGTGATATTTATCTGCAACATTTAATGTTTAGAATACTCTCAGGACGCCCTGTCTGTTGACTTTTGGCTGTGTAATGTTGACTTTTCTCTCGTATTTACCCCACACTATGGGTGTTGGATTCTTTAAGTCAACATTCGGCAGGGTGATTCGATGAAGGCGGCAAGCTATGACAAAGACCTCAAGCAGGACAAAGACGGCACTTGGTATCGATGGTTGGGAGTATCGACAAGCAGCACCAAACAACAGTTCAGGCTTGGCAAAGACAAGAAGGAAGCAACACGTCGTTTCCGATTGATTCTCATACTTTTTGAGTACCAGGTAGAACTAGCTGAGTTCTACGGAGGCGACATCACTTGGTGCCCGAAACAACTCAAGGCAGCCAAGGACATCGCCAAGGGGAAACCTGCAATTTTTCCACGGCACGAATACGTGCTGAAGAACGATGTCGTGCAGGCAGATGCAGAGAGC
>JBLFXD010000075.1:0-13380 GCA_047611045.1 Planctomycetaceae bacterium
GGTGGGAACAACGGTGGTGGGAACAACGGTGGTGGGAACAACGGTGGTGGGAACAACGGTGGTGGGAACAACGGTGGTGGGAACAACGGTGGTGGGAACAACGGTGGTGGCGGGGAGACCCGGCTTTCGGGACGGTTAGAGCGACAGCTCCTTACGAACTTCCAGCCAGTCCGAGCCCGTATCCCGCAGCTGATTCCGAATCTTTATGCCTCGACGACCTGCATCGGTGGTGGCATGAGAGTCGCCATTCAAGAATTCATCGCGAATCCAAGGTACGACCATCTCGGCGAGAAAGTCGAGCAGGTCATGGTGCTGATGACGGACGGGCAGGCGAACGAGACCGAACCTCCGGGAGCGAATCCGATCGACTCGATCTACTACTACGCCGATCTGGCTCACGACAACGACATCATCATTCACGGAATCACGCTGGGTGCGAACGCTCAATCTACAGCGATCGAAGACGCAGCCGACACAACCAACGGTCAGTATCACCACGTCAGTGATGGTGACTTCGACGGCCTCTTCGAAATCTATCGAGGGATCGGAAGAGGCGGTGATCAGCCTCGACTGGTTCGATAAAACAACTCATCAACCTGCTACTCAGGGACGGCCTGGAGATGAGTGCGTGGGACAGGTTTGAAACCTGCCGCGGCAGGATGCAATCCTGCCCCACACCATGCAACTTTCTGTCAACCCGCTACTCAGTCGCTTGAGCGTCTGGAAATTGCTATTCAGCATTCCAGACGCTTTTTCTTTGGCGCCCTGGCAACTTTGTTTCGAGCGGGAATTCGAGATGAGCTATGACATTGTGATCCGGTCGGCGATGAGTATTTGCCTGCTGACGTTTCTTGTCGGCGGGGCATCGGCCGAACCGCCAGAGCTCGCTAAATGTGAACCCGCAGAATGCGGCTTGAACGCTTCGCGGCTGGCAGCGATCGACGACGTCGTCGCGGAAGGATTACGTTACGAAAGGATGCCCGGTTGCGTCGTGCTGGTTGGGTATCGAGGTCGTATCGCGTGGTTCAAAAGCTACGGCTCGAAGCAGGTGAAGCCGGACGTCGTTCCGATGACGACCGACACCGTGTTCGATCTGGCGTCGCTGACAAAACCAATCGCGACGGCGACCAGCATTCTGCTGCTGATCGAAGACGGACTTGTCGAACTCGATGCCCCCGCCACAAAGTACATCCCCGAATTCGCCGTCAACGGAAAGGAAGTCATCACGATCCGGCAGTTACTCACGCATCAAAGTGGTCTGTTGCCAGACAATTCGATCAAGGATTACGAGAACGGCCGCGCCGACGTGTTCCGCCGCATTCATGAACTCGACCTGCGAGCGGAACCGGGGACGCGGTTCATGTACAGCGATGTGGGATTCATCGTGCTGGGAGAAATCGTCGAGCGTGTTTCCGGCAAGTCGCTCGACGTCTTTGCCAAAGAGCGAATCTTCACTCCACTTAGGATGTCCGAAACCGGATTCAATCCACACGCGGATCTGAAGCAACGTTCGGCCCCAACTCAAGAGCGAAACGGCGAATGGATGCGTGGCGAAGTGCACGATCCGCGAGCCTTCCGGATGGACGGCGTCGCTGGTCACGCCGGTCTGTTTTCAACCGCCAAAGACCTCGCACGTTACGCCCAGATGCTGATCAACAATGGCACGCTGGGCAAAACGAAAATCCTCAAACCAGAAACGTGCAGGTTGATGCAGAGTTCTCAGGAAGTGTCGAGTGGCGTCCGGACGTTGGGCTGGGATCGACGAACGGGCTACTCATCAAACCGCGGCGACCTGTTCTCCGAGCAGGCGTTTGGCCACGGCGGCTTCACGGGCACGGCACTCTGGATCGACCCCAAGCAGGACATGTTCGTCATCTTCCTGAGCAACCGCGTCCACCCCGACGGAAAGGGCTCTGTCAATTCCCTGGCTGGCCGAATTGGCACCATCGCTGCGGCAGCGATTAACGATTGAAAAGAAAGACAGTCACTACGACTTCTACGCACTTACGGTTCTCGCCTGCTCGACTTCGAGAAGCTGCGCTGCCGCGGCTTGAATGGCTGGCCGGTCGGCGTCGTTGAGTTCTGACATCAGCGGAATGATCGGGCCGGTGTCCGCGATGCCGGAAAGGGCGACGGCGGTGTGCAGGACTCGGATGGGGTTGATCGAGTTACGGAGGTCTTCGAGCGGTTTGAATGTCTGGCGGATTTGCCCGGCGGTTTCGAAGTCGCCGGCTTTGATGGCTCGAAGCATTTCCATCGACTTGCCTGGAGCAACACAAACGCAGCCGGACGTGAAACACTTCAGGCCGAAATCTCGCAGATGGACGATCGCCGGTTGTTCGCCGATTCCGCTGACGATTCGCTCGGTGCCGACAGCGTCTGCCAGTTCTCGGAGATACGGATCGTTGGATGTGTCTTCGCGGACGACTGCATATTTGATCCACGAAAGCAGTCCGTCGTCCATCAGTTTCTTCACGGCGTCGACTTCGATGAAGCCGTCGTTCTTGATGTAGAGCACGGCTCGCTTCGAGGTCGCTTCGACAAAGTTTCGAACTGCGGATGCAACGCCTGCGGAAGTGACAACGTCGCGCGTCGGCAGGATCATGGCTGTCGGAAAATTGAACTCTCGCAGGATCGCTGCCTGATCCATCATCGTTCCGTAAGCCGGGCCGACCGACGGGATCATCAACGTGTTCTCGCCGGCCAGGTCGGTCATCATCTGGAGCAGCTCGGCGTACTCGCTGAGGGCGACGTGGTAGAGAATTGCGTTGCCACCGTAGAGCAGCGTGGAAACTCCGCCGCCTTCCAGATGTCGAATGAGCTTTTCATTCTCCGCATGGTTCAGAGAGAAGTCGGCGTTCCGAGCCAACGGCGGAACGGAGATAATGGAGCCTGCCAGCGTTTCGGGAGTGATCTCAGACTGGTTCATGTGAAGGTCTCGGTTGTGGATTCAATGATGAGTTTGAAACCGTCGGTCAGGACAGTTCTTCGATGGAATTTCCGGATGGTAGCGTGATGATCGGTCGGCCGCCGTGGTCCAGGTAGTGTCGCTCGGTGTCGATGCCAAGGTGTCGGTACATCGTCGCGAGGACGTCCTGCGGTGACTTGGGATTGTCCAGCGGAAACGCGCCTTTGGAATCGGACGAGCCGACGACTCGACCACCCTGGACCGGTCCTCCGGCCAGCGCAGCGCTGAAGACGTTCGGGTAGTGGTCGCGGCCGGACTCTTTATTCATTCGCGGAGTTCGACCGAATTCGCCCCACGCGACGACCATCGTTGTGTCGAGCAGGCCTCGCTGATCAAGGTCTTCGATCAGCGCCGAGTAGCAAAGGTCCCAGCGTGGCAGGAAGCCGTTCTTCATTGAGTCCAGACCTTGCACATGAGTGTCCCACCAGCGGCAGTCGACGGTGACCAGTCGAACGCCTGCTTCCACGAGACGTCGCCCCAGCAAGACTCGCTGGCAGAAAGCATTCGCGCTGCAACGTCGAGGATCGCCCGGATCGTATCGAGGAATGAATCCGTAGCGTTGACGGATGTCGTCCGGCTCGGCGTCCAGATCGAATGCCTGGCGAGCTTTGTCAGAACTCAGGATGCCATACGCCTTCTGGTGAAACTTGCTGACCGAATCCATCTGACCCGACGTGTCGACGGTCGATCGAAACTGATCGAAACCCTGCAGCAGACTCTTGCGAGTGTCGAAGCGTCCCTGGCTGATGCCTTCAACCAGCGAGAAGTTTTTCAACTCGAACGGGCCGTCGTTGCCAGGATCGACCAGCGTCTCGAACGGCTTGTGCGCGACACCCAGGTAAGCTGAGTCCGTGCCGGGAACTTGTTTAGGGATTGCCACGTACGAAGGCAGTTCGGGAGTCAGATGGCCGAGCTGCTCGGAGACGATCGAGCCGCAACTGGGATGAATGTTGACGTCGGGGCTCGGTCCTGGCGGATGTCCCGTGAACAGGATTTGATCGCCCGCGGAGTGTCCGGCATTCGTGTGGTGCAGGCTGCGAATGATCGACCACTTATCCATGATCGAAGCACACTTCGGCAGCAGGTCGACGATTTCGATCCCCGGCACGTTCGTCGATGTCGCACCGAAACCGCCGCGGTATTCGGCCGGGGCGTCCATTTTCGGATCCCATGTCTCATGTTGAGACGGCCCGCCTCGCATCCATAGAATAATTACCGAGTTCTCTTTCTTAGCTGCGGCTCCAGCCTGAGCCTCGTGTCGCAACAGGTCGGTCAACGTCAGCCCGGTCAGCCCGAGGCCGCCGGCTTTGAGGAATCCACGACGGCTCACACCCATCTGATTCTGGAACTCTGAGCAGCCGTTCTGGTTACTTTTACGCAGCATCTGGCACTCCGGCAAAACGCGTTGTCTTTGTGGAATTCAACTCGCCGCTGCAAGTTGACTTCGCATCACTCAATATTATCGGCGAGCTTCCAACAGGACGGGAGCAATCGCTCAGTCATGATAATTTTCCGTATCGTTTATCAGGGACGGGCAGGTAAACCGCAATCGTCGACGTCACGGAATTGCCGGCCCTCGCTCACGACCAGGTTACACGCAGCCATCACAAAATGGTGTGCGGCACATCGTGGAGCCTTTCGTCACACCTCAGAAAGGGCCAGGATTCTCGCAAACAATCGTGTCGCGAAGCGAGCTACTCGAACTCACTCTGTCAGGAGCAAGTCATGAGCCGAAGAATCCAACGCCGTCAGTTTGTCAAAGCTTCAGCCGCGATTGCAGCCGGAAGTGTCCTGCCATTGTGCGTGCGAGCGTTCGAGGCGAATGCTCGACTGAGAACTGCTCACGTCGGAGTCGGCGGGATGGGCGGCTCCGATCTGAAGTCGGTTTCTTCTCACGCAGGAGTCGAAGTCGCCGCGTTGTGTGACGTCGATTCTAAAATTTTGAAGGAAGCCGGCGCGAAGTTTCCCAACGCTCGGACGTTCAGCGACTATCGCGAAATGATTTCCGAGATGGGCGACACGATTGACGCCTGCGTGGTTTCAACGCCTGATCACACACACGCTTCGGCGGCGATGACCGCGATGAATCACGGCAAACCGGTCTACTGCCAGAAACCGCTGACGCACGAAGTTTTCGAAGCTCGCCAGTTGCGACGTGTTGCTGAGAAAAAAGGTCTCGTCACGCAGATGGGAATTCAGGCAAGTGCCGGGCTGCCGTATCGTCGAGCGACGCAGATGATCCAGGGGGGCGTGATCGGCAAGGTCAGTCGAGTGCTCGCATGGTCTTACAAAAACTGGGGCTACGACGGTCCGGCTTTTTCGAAGTTCGACGACGTCCCGGAAAACCTCGATTGGAATCTCTGGCTCGGAACGGCAGCCATGCGACCGTTTAAGAAAGGCGTGTATCACCGCGGAGCGTGGCGGAAGCAGATTGACTTTGGGACGGGCACGCTTGGCGACATGGGCGTCCACATTTTCGACACGCCGTACCGTGCTCTCGCTCTAACGTCTCCGACGTGGGCGAAGACGACCTGCCGCAATCCGACGGGCGTCGGGCATCCCGAAAAGAACATCGTCGAGTACGAATTTCCCGGCACGCAATACACCACTGATACGATGAGGTGGACCTGGTACGACGGCGGGGACGCTCCGCCATCAACCGACGGCCTCGACGTTCCGGATGGACTGAAGTTGCCAGGCCAGGGCGCACTTTTTGTCGGTGAAGAAGGCACGATGCTGCTGCCACACTCGTCCGAGCCGCAACTGTTTCCCGAAGACAAGTTCAAAGCGGCGAAGCGTCCCGATCTGGATTCACGAAACCACTACCACCAATGGGTCGACGCCTGCATGGGAAAAGGCGAAACCAGCTCACCGTTCAGCTACGCCGGCCCGCTGACGGAATCTCTGCTGTTGGGAGTCGTCGCCAATCGCTTCCCTGGACAGAAGCTGATGTGGGATGCCGAAAACCTGAGCGTCCCTAACGTCAAGGAAGCCAACGCGTTTCTCAAGCGAGTGCCACGCGAAGGCTTTCAGGTTGCCGGCCTGTAAGCCCAATCGCGTCTGCGAAATCTCAGCCCTCAACCATTCCTACTGAGCCGTCGCGAGGCGGACGGTTTCGTCGTCATCGGCCGCTGGGATAGTCAGGCGAAAGACTACCGGATGATGGTCTGAGTATGCGGCTCGGAAGGCGTTATGGTTGTAGGGTGAGCCAGGGTAGGGGCCGCTGGAGTGCCAGTCGTCACGCAGTTCTTCCAGCAGGTTGATGACCTGCATGTCGTACGCCTGGTCGACTTCGTTGGTCCAGGTTGTGTTGACCATGACGTGGTCGTACGGCTTCGGCGAGTTGACGTTGGTATTCGTCGTTAAGTGAAATGAATCCGTGCGGAGTGACTGCTGCCAGTTCCTTCGCATTCTCGATATTCATATCGCCAAGGATGATGAAGTCGTGCTCGTCCTGATCGTGCGCGTCGATCCACGCGGTAATCGCCCCCAGTTCCTGAGCTCGGCGAGCGCGATTCTTCGGTCCGTCTCCTGGTTGCAGATGGACGGAAATCAGAACGAAGTCCAGTTTCGCTTCCAGAGTCCGAAAACCGAAGGCGTAAGGCACTCGCTCGAAGTAATCATGGTTGGAACGGTCCGAGGCAAGGAAACCGTGCGGCAGGTCATTGGCCGGAGCGACTCGGTTGGGTTTGTAGAAAGAGACCCACCATTCGGTCGATGAACCGTTGCGATGGATCTTGTCGCCTGAGCCGGTGTCTTCTTCTGAAATCACATACTGAAAACCGTGGCTGCGCATCGCGTCGAAGAACTCAGCAGACTCGGCGTCTGGTTTCAGCGGTGCGCCGTCCGGGAACGTTCCGGCGTACGGCGGCGAGACAAGTTCCTGCACAACGACGATGTCGTACGGAGCGACGACGTCTGCCAGCGCCGCGTCGTCGCGTGATCGCGAGTTGCCCAGAAACTGAATGTTGAACGAGCAAACCGAGATCGGCTCACCGGTGCCAGCAGCCGGGCTACTGATCGTTGTCTGCGAGCTGCCGATCGGAGGTGCGTTCAGCACGTCATTCGAAACGCCTTCCGCATCGGTCGAGATCGTCAGTGACGTCGGTGCCGAGTTCTGCTGAAGCTCGTCGACCGTTTCGAGAACGGCGGTCGCGGCTTCACACCCAGCCAGCGCGAGCAGGCACACAGCAAACAGTCTGCATAAAACCATGAGGCTTCCTTGCCAGTCAGGTCATTGAAACTTCCGTTTCGTCCTCGATCGGCAGATAGCAACCCCACTCATTCAGCTCATTGATTCAACCGTTACAGCTTGCCTCAGCCGCAAACTCGTGGAACAGGGTCCAACGTCGGAGTTCATCTCGACGCCAACGAAAAAAAGGCCCGATTCCAACTGGTGGAATCGGGCCTGCGTTACTTCGTGCCGGAATTGTCCTCGGTGAAGGACTAATCCTTCACCGGTCCCTGCTTACGGATCATGTCAAGCGGTGACAGCTTCTTGCCACTGTCCGCTGCCGGAGCCTTCTTTTCTTTGGCGGGTGCTTCGGCAGGAGCGTCTGCTGCGGCCTCTTCCTCTGGCGCGTCAGCCGCTTTCCCGGGAGCCCCCTGTTTGCGAATCATGTCGAGTGGTGAACCGCCAGCCGCTGGCTTTTTGGCTCCGCCGCCACCTTTGCGAATCGCGTCCAGAGGTGAACCACTGCCGGCTGGTTTTTTAGCGCCGGTCCCGCCCTTGCGAATTGCGTCGAGTGGCGATCCGCCGGCTTTCGGTTTCTTGGCGCCGCCGGCAGGAGCCTTCGGAGCAGCGGCAGCGGGTTTTTCGACCGGCTTGTCGACGACGGTCAGAAATGTCGTGCCGATGTCGTACCAGCCGATGTCTTCCTGGCCGTAAAATTCGACCAGAGCCTGGCAGTTCATATTGACGGTTTTGACCTTGCCAGTCAGACCGGCAAACCGCCGCAGCTCGGGAATGTTCTTGTCAACGACGACCCACTTGTCTGTGAGTTCTGTCTTGAGTTGTTCAGCCTGTTCGATAGACATGATGGCAGGGCGTCAGTCTGGAGACAGTTGATTTCAGCCAGCGCGACTCCGCACCAGCACATTTTCAGGTCGGGATAATAGCCTCGCGACAGATCAGGTGAAACAGACCCGGGGTGTTGGCAGCCGACGAAAACCAATGTCGAGAACGCTCATCCCAGACGGGGCAGTCGTTGTGTTGCCTACTCCGGGCACAATCAGCGGAGCCATTTTCGGCGGAATTGTCAGTCCAGACTCCGCAACTCGGTGGAAACTTCTGGTGAATGGCCATCTCGGGTCAACGGTTTCGCGAAATCCGGCGAACTGAAAGTAGAGCGAACTATTCTGCAATGTGAGAGTCATCCCGCGCGCTCAGGCACTGGAATCCATGACCGAAAAGAAAAAGAAAGCGACGCGACGGAAGAAAGCGGAACAGGCTCCACCCGAGCCGCCGCCGTTGAAGGACCGCATTCTGGGAATCATCTTCCAGCCTCGTCTTCTGCTGTGGGGAGCTCTCGCGGGGGCCACCTTCGTTCTTATTCCAATCGTCTCTCGACTGCTGCCTGACCTGTCGACTCGCGATGAATATCGACTCCGAACACGAGACATCGAGGTGCCGGATCTGCCACGGTGGGTGCCGATCACCTTTGTCGATCAGGTCATCGAAACCGCAGAACTTCCTGACGAAGTTTCAGTGCTCAAGCCGGACCTCGCCTCGCAGATTGCTGCCGCGTTCGAGCAACATCCCTGGGTGACCAGGCCGGTCTCGGTGCGCGTTTCCGTGCCGGCTCGCGTTGAAGTTTCGTTCGAATATCGAGAGCCGGTCGCGATGGTCAGCATCAGCGATGGCCACTACCCGGTCGATGCCGCAGGAATTCTGCTGCCGCCTGGAGATTTCCCGCCGTCGGACATTGACCTCTATCCAAAGATCACCGGCATGACGACTCCGCCACTGGCCCGAGTCGGCTCAGCCTGGGGCGACGAACGAGTGACTGCGGCCGCTCGACTGGCCGTCGTTCTGTTTCCGTACTGGAGCGAATGGAAACTTCGTTCCGTCGAAGTTCCTCCGCGAGCAACGGCTGAAGTTGTCTACGAAGAGCTTCGCTTCGTAGTCAACACAGACGGCGGATCGCGAATCATCTGGGGTCGCGCGCCGGGCAACGACCATCCACTGGAAGTCACAGACGACCAGAAAATCGGTCGACTGAAGAGTTTCCTGAGCAAGGCGAAATCATTCGACGGCCCGTGGGAAATCAATATCAACCATTTGCGAGTGATCACGGTTAACCCGCTCGAAGATCGACAGACCTCCGGGCTGCGCTGAATCGACAAACCACGGACGACACGGAATTATACGGAAAACGATTCTGTAATTTCTTCCGTGTCTTCCGTGGTCACCTCATTCGTCACCAGGGATCTCTGTTAATCGTCCACGAGCTGCCAGAACTCTTCCTCGCCGTCGGCGGTGAGACCACCCTTCTTCAGTGATCCAGAATTTGCAGCCTTATCGCCTTTTCCACTCAGTGATGGCGGTAGCGGTGGAGCTTTTACCGACGGCCCACCGGAACGAGCTTTCTTCGGTTGAATCTTCCGGCGTGTCTCAGAAGTGGGCGACTTCTTCGGCTTGGCCTGGTCAGCGAATTCCAGTTCAAGAATCTCGTCATCGTCGAGCGGAATGGCCGGACTACTCTTCGGGCCGCTGCTGACTCGCTTCCTGGATTGCTCGCCCGAATCCTTCCGCGTTTTTTTACCGGACGAAGCCGAACGTCCTTCGGTCGGTCGAACTTTGGCTTTGCGCGTTCTCGGTTTGCCCGACGAAGTTCCATCCGATTTTGTTTTGGAACAAGCCGGACAACTTCCGCGATGGTCGAGCGTTTCTCCGCACTTATTGCACAGCGGGACCGGCATTCCTGCGTCTTCGAGTTCGTCGTCAAGTAATCCGCCACTCAGATCCATCGCCCCGGATGCAGGGCCGGTGCGCGATTCTTCGATGACGATCTCTTCGGAGAGTGGTCTCGGCTTGACCGGTTTTGAAGTCGACGGAGCTTTCTTCGGAGCTGGCGGTGGGCTGCTGCTTTCCTTTCGCGGTGTTGCCGGAGTTTTGATTTCGGTTGATTGCCAGTCGGTGACCTCCGGTGCGGCGGCCGGAATCGCTGCCGAACTGGTCGCAACGCCGTCTTGCACAACAACGCTTTCTTCACGAACGATTTCAGTCGTCGCCTGCTTACCGCTCGCCACGTCTGTCGCCGCGATGTGAACGCGAGCCTGCTCGTCGTATGAAATTGTCACTTCGATCTGCGAGTTCTCCGGCAAGTCCGGCGGGAGATCTTCGATGATGCATGTGCCAAGTTCGACGTACTGCTCATCCGCCTTCGTGCCACTTTCGACAATCTTCAAATGCACGCGTTGCTGGTTCGGCGACACAGTTCCAAACTGATGAGTGATCGACGTTGGAAGGGGCGTGTTCGCAGGAATCTGATAATGCGGAACTTTGTTGTCGGTCCTGTCTCGAACCAGAAGGCCAAGTCCTCGAGCGTTGACACTTTGCTGTTTGATGCTGGCGAGTCGAGCGCTGACGTCTTCGTTGAGAATCGATTTTGCAAAGTCGTTATTGGTCAGCAGCATTCCGGCATAGTAAGTCGCTCCGTGAGCGATCGACTGGTCCGGCGACAGCGACGTGTTCAACGTTCGGCCGCCGAGTTGCTTCAGCGTGTTCCGAATCATCGGCATCCGCGACGAACCGCCGACGGTCAAGATAACGTCAACGTGAGCCCAGCCCATCTTGTTGTCTTTAAGCATGGCCTGGGTGAGATCGCACGTCCGCGTCACCATCGACTTCGTCAGCGATTCAAACTGTGCCTGCTCGATCTGGTACGACTTGCGATGGCCGCCGTGCTGGCAAGTCAGCGCCGCCTTTGGCCGTACGGTCAAACTGCGTTTCGTGTTCTCAACTTCCAAAGCCAGGAACTGCAGACTCTCCGGATCGCTACGAGGGTCGACTTTGAACTCTTTGACAAACTGCTTGGCGATGGCATCGAGCAGCGTGCGGTTCCAGTCGATGCCGCCGAGATTCAGATCGCCGCTGCTGGCAATGACTTTGACTTCGTTCTTCTGATACTTCACCAGCGACAGGTCGAACGTCCCGCCACCGAGGTCGTACACCATGATCCGCTGCTCTTCGGCCAGCTCGGTGAACCACAACCCTTCGGTGCCGAGTACGTAACACAACGCGGCCGCAACCGGTTCGTTGATCATGTCGACTTTAGACAAGCCCGCTCGCTTGCCAGCTTCGACCACCCATTGACGCTGAATGTCGCTGAACTGGGCCGGCACTGTGATGACTGCCTGCTCGATCTTGCCAATCTGTTCCTCAGCGGCGGACAACAACTTCTTCAGCACGAGCGTCGCGATGTCGATCGGCGTGTAAGCACGATCGTCCACCACCCACTTGCGTTCGAGGTCGCCCATGTACCGCTTCGAATTCTGAACGACGCGCAGTGGCTTCACGACGGCGTTGCGAAGCGCTTCCGTTCCGACGACCACTTCGCCGCCTTCGTCAAACAGGACGACCGATGGCGTGGACAATTCGCCTTCCTGGTTGGCCAGCGTGACGGGCTCGCCATGCTCGTTCAAATACGAGATGCACGAGTAGGTCGTTCCCAGGTCGATTCCGACAGCGTGAGTCTTAAGCATCTGAGTCAGTCTTTCATGGCTGCAGCTCGAGCCGTAATCAACGCGTCTGTTTCCGAATTTCCTGCCGTCAGGAGAAGCAAATTCTCGATATCAGTCGCCGACCGAACATCGGCATTGCTGAGGCGGAACGCGGAACCCACAATGGCAGAAACGTCGAAACTGCTCACCAGTCAACAGCTTCCGCCGAATGTTCGGCCATCGTACCAACGCTTATGACGCCTCTCCAGCAAACACTCGACACCTTTCAGCCCGCACCGAAGGAACGCTTCGCAGTAACGGGATGTCGAATTTTTCTGGTTGCAGCCGTTTTGCAGGCCTCGATATTGGCTGTGGAGGCGGTCGCTCAGCCGCTGCCAGATCCGAACACGCCTGTTCTCAAGGAAACAACGCCGAATTTCCTGACCGGCCGAGTGTTCGAGGAGGCACTGGCAAAGACGATCTCGCTCGCCTGGCAGGGCCAGAACCTTCGAGACGGCCTGCGCCAACTTTCTGAAACTCGCTCGGTTTCGATCCTGCTCGACCGCCGAATCGACCCGAGCCAGCAACTGACTCTTCAGATCCAGAATGAGAGTCTGCACGCCCTGCTCAAGCTGATCGCGACCGAAGTCCGAGCTGACATCAGCATCCTTGGGAACGTCGTTTACGTCGGTCCCAAAGAAGTGGCGTCACGTCTACGGACCGTTGAAGAAATCGTGGCATCGCAACTCGTGTCGAGTCGTGCCACCACAATCAGCGTCGACTCTTCTCCGACGACTCGGCGCAGCTTCGAACTCCTCGAACGGCACACCTTGATCTGGCAGGACCTGGCTGCTCCACGAGAACTGATCGAAAGAATCGGCCGGCGCTACGCATTGAAAATCGAAGCGGATGACCAAGTCCCGCACGATCTTTGGGGACAGGCAGCTTTGCCGTCCGGAACGTCGAGCCAGTTGTTGCTGGCAGTCCTCGCGCAGTTCAACCTCAGTTTCGAGTGGACGGAAAACCGAAACGGAATTCGTATCGTCAACATGCCCGTTGATCCGCGTATCGAAAAGCAATTCACACTCAAGCGAGGCACTGAGCAGAATATACTTTCGGAGCTGAATCGCCGGCTGCCGAATCTCGAACGTCAAGTCGCCGGACGAAGAATCACGGTTGTCGGAACCGTTGAGCAGATCGAAAGCGTCGAAGCGATGTTCTTCCCGGAACGTCGTGAAAACAATCTTCGTCCCAATCAACGCAAAGTCGGCGGCGGAGTGACCATCTTCACTTTCAAGGCGACCGCTCCGCTCGACGCTTTCATGAAAACACTCGAAGCCCAGGCCGGATTCACCTTCGAGTACGATCCTCAGGCCTTCAAACAAGCTGGAATTCGTCTCGACCAGCGAATCCTTCTCGAAGCCAAAAAACTCACCGCGCAGAAAGTCTTCGAAAAGATGTTCCCGCCACAAAGCATCGCCTACAAAGTCGACGGCAAGACAGTCCACCTGACCCCCGCGAAACGGTAATCAACTCAATTGCGCATCGACTTGGCGGCGGCTGGAGATCGTGTCGAATCGCATCCGCGAGATGCAGCGACTGGCTCAGCGGAATTCACGATCTGATGAAGCAGCAATTGGACCACGGAAGCAACGGAAGAGCCGTGTAGCCTGATCCAAGTCTTCGTGTGTTTCGAGTATTTCGTGGTTGTTATCGAGCTTCCGTCAGCGCGTAGAAAAAGGCCGTGT
>JBLFXD010000076.1:0-13343 GCA_047611045.1 Planctomycetaceae bacterium
CGCTTCGACTGTGGCAGTGATCATGAACGGCGGAATGCCCATATCACGGAGCCGAGCAATCGTGGATGGTGCGTCGTTGGTGTGAAGCGTGCTGAATACCAGGTGGCCTGTCAGCGCACTCTGAATAGCGACTTCAGCGGTCTCAAAGTCTCGAATTTCGCCGACAAGAATCTTGTCCGGGTCATGTCGCAGGATTGCTCGCAGAACGGTTGCGAACGTTACGTCAATGTCTGGATTGACTGGAACCTGAATCAGGCCTTCGATGTCGTACTCGATCGGGTCTTCGGTCGTGATGATTTTCGTTTCGATGTCGTTCAGCTCGCTGAGAGCCGAATAAAGTGTCGTGGTCTTGCCGCTTCCAGTTGGACCAGTCACCAGCACGATGCCATTCGGGTTACTCATCGCTTCGCGAAGTCGCGACAGGTTGTTAGCGTCGATGCCGATCTTATTGAGATCCAGCTGGACGACGGTTCGGTCAAGAACTCGCATGACGACCGATTCGCCGAACATTGTCGGGAGGACGCTGACTCGAAGGTCGACCGGGTTGCCACCGACGTTCAGTTCGATTCGGCCGTCCTGGGGAAGGCGTCGTTCGGCGATGTCAAGGTTGGCCATTACCTTGATTCGAGTTGTAATCGCGTTTGCCAGATGGCGAGGCGGTGGCACCATTTCGTAAAGGATGCCGTCCGCTTTGACTCGGATTTTGAATTCGTCTTCGAACGGTTCGAAGTGGATGTCGCTGGCCTTATCCTTGATCGCCAGCAGCAGGACCATGTTCAGCAGTTTTCGAATTGGGGTCGCGTTGACAAGTTCGTCTTCCGAGCCAATGTCGTGCGCGCCCGCTCGGCTGCCGGCCCCGTCGCCAAGGTCTTCCATTTCGTTGATGACGTCTTCGATGCTCTCTTCGGCGTCGGCGTAGTATCGCTGAACTGCCGCCTCGACTTCGTCAAGGCTTGAGACGGCTCCTCGTACGTCGTAGCCGAGAAAGTTTCGCAGGTCGTCGAGTGCGGCGACGTTTTGCGGATCAGCCATCGCCACTGTCAGGACATCGTTCTTCAACGAAATTGGCATGATCTTGTAAAGTTCAGCCATCGTCTGCGGAACGAGTTCCAGCACCTTCGACGGGACGTTGGTTTCGGCCAGGTTGATGACCGGCATGCCCCATTGCTCAGCCAGCGCTTCTGTAACCTGCGCAGGAGTAACAAGCTCCATGCGCACAGCCACCTGTCCGATGACTTCTCCGGGGCTTTGCTTCTGGTTTTCCAGAACGTCCCAGAGTTGGTCTTCGGTGAGGTAACCGAGGTCAACCAGAATCTGTCCAAGCTTACGCGCGGCCATAGCCTATAACCTGATCATAAAAGTGGTGAGTCGTTTAGCCGTTTCAGGAATGAGTTTCAGAATGTCGTCAGCATATTCAGGAACGGCAAACGGGAGTCGGATTCAATGAGTAGACCGCAGTGAAGGCAAATTGCCTCTTGCCGCCTACTCGTATTCGTAATCGTCATCGTCGTCATCGTCGCCTTCCTCATCGAGGATGCCTTTCTTGGCCCCTTCAATTTTCGCACGAAGCTCGCCCGGTGCGTTTGACTTCTGGATCACGTCTTTTTCGTCGCAGGTTCCGTTGTCCCAGAGATCGAATAACGCGTCGTCGAGAAGCTGCATGCCGAACCGTTTTCCGGTCTGAATCGCTGAGTTAATTCGGAAGGTCTTGCCTTCACGGATCAGGTTGGCGATAGCCGGGGTTACGACGAGAAGCTCGTAGGCGGCGACAATCCCCTTCGGCTTCTTCGGGATCAATGCCTGGCTGAGCGTCCCGAGAATACCCACGGAAAGCTGCGTTCGAATCTGTGCCTGCTGGTGAGTCGGGAAGACGTCGATGATTCGGTCGACCGTCCCCTGAGCACCGGTGGTGTGAAGCGTTCCGAAAACGATATGACCCGTTTCAGCGGCGGTGATTGCCGATTCGATTGTTTCAAGGTCTCGCATTTCGCCAACGAGAATAACGTCCGGGTCCTGACGCAAAGCTCGTCGCAACGCTTCAGAGAAAGACGGGCAGTCAGTGCCGATTTCGCGTTGATTGATCGTGCATTTAATATGGTTGTGGTAGTACTCGATCGGGTCTTCCAGCGTGATGATGTGATGATCCAGCCGATGGTTCATCCAGTTGATCATGCTGGCGAGGCTGGTCGTCTTACCGCTGCCCGTTGGCCCCGTGACGAGAAATAGTCCTCGAGGTCGTTGAATCAGTTCGAGGCAGACCGGCGGAATTCCAATTACCTCAGGTTCGAGGAACTCGTTCGGAATTCGTCGACAAACGATCGAGATTTTGCCCTTCTGTTTGAAAGCCGAAACGCGGAAACGTGCCTTGTCTCCAAAGGCGAAACCAAAGTCCGTCGAGCCTGTTTCCTGCAGTTCCTGCTGGTTTCTTTCCGGAGTGATACTCTTCATTAGGGAGACGGTGTCGTCCCCCTCGAGATCCTTCGTGTCGAGCCGGACCATGTGCCCGCCGACTCGCACGACCGGCGGTTGTCCCACGACGATGTGAAGGTCGCTGACTTTTTCTTTGACGACGGTCTCAAGCAGCTTGTCAATCTGTACTGTTGCCATCCGTTGTCCTTTTGCTGTGCTTTTTCAACAGGCCCGGTCTGCTTCTGCGAGTTGTGTTGCTGGCAGACTTGTTAAAAGTATGGAAGGCAATCACTTGGAAAGACCGCGATTTCGAAAAGCGAAATCACAACACAGACTTCGTCCGTGTCGCTGAATTATTTCCAGTGACCGCTTTGCCGTCCAGGTTTGAGGTGTTTTGGTTCCAAGGTCTGCTTTTTATTCGCCGTGGCCACTCACTGCGTCGTCTGGCTTGAGCTGTCGGGCGATTTGTCCTGTCGCCGACGAAGATCGTCGTGGCCTGAAAAGTGTTGCTTTTTGCTGCATTTAGTTCGAAATGAGTCTCAGTCAGGCTGGCCTTTCGGCTTCGAATCGGGAATTGACTCCTGTGAAACGACCTCGCCCCGTAACTCTGCGGACGCCGCCACGATGAAGTTAACAATCCATCGTTGCTGCGGAGTCAATAAACCGACGAATCAGTGCCCGCCCTTCTGGAGTCGGTAGACCTCGCTAAGGTCTGTTTGGCCCATAAGTGCCTTATCCAGGCAGTCTTCGTCCAATGTCTTCATGCCAAACAGCCTGGCCTGGCGGCGGATGTTCTGGGTTGGCTCCCGGTTGAACGTCATCTCGCGGATGCCGGCGTTCATAACCATTAGTTCATGAACGGCAACACGGCCCCGGAAGCCGGTGTGGTGGCAAGTGTTGCACCCTTTTCCTCGCATGAACGTCGCAGTAGCCAGCATGTCCGGAGTGATGTCGAAGTGTTCGATTTCGCTCTGGGCCGGCGTGACTGGCTCGACACACTTGCTGCAGTTCCGCCGTGCGAGTCGCTGTCCGAGGACGGCCATAACGCTCGACGCGACGAGAAATGGCTGGACGTGCATATCGATAAGGCGAGTGATCGATCCGGGCGCGTCGTTTGTGTGGAGCGTACTGAAAACCAAGTGTCCTGTTAGGCTTGCCTGGATAGCCATCTCAGCGGTCTCCAGGTCGCGAATTTCTCCGACGAGGATTACGTTGGGAGCCTGCCGCAGCATGGCCTTGATGATCTTCTGAAAGGTAACGCCGATACTGGTTTTCACTTCAACTTGGTTGATTCCTGCAAGCAGGTACTCGACGGGGTCCTCTGCCGTGATAATCTTTTTGTCTGGTCGGTTGAGTTCGCCGAGGGCACTGTACAGCGTCGTCGTCTTGCCGGACCCCGTCGGGCCGGTCACAAGGAAGATGCCGTTTGGTCGCCTGATGATGTTCTGGAAGGTTCGGTAGTTCTCTTCCGAGAAACCAAGGTTACGAATCCCGATCTTAATACTGTCTCGGTCAAGAATTCGCATGACGACACCCTGGCCATGGTTTGTGGGCATGATGCTCACTCGAAGGTCGATCTCTTTGGGGCCGACACGTGTCTTAATTCGTCCGTCCTGTGGTCGTCTCTTTTCGGCGATGTCAATTCCGCCCATGATTTTGATACGGGAGACGATGGCGCCGAGCAGTCGCTTCGGGGGACTGTCGCGTTCGATGAGTTTGCCGTCGATTCGGTACCGAATGCGGATTCGGTCTTCAAACGGTTCAATGTGGATGTCGCTGGCCCGCATATTGAGGGCCTCGCTGACGATCAGGTTGACCAGCTTGATGATGGGCGAGCCCGAGTCGTCGTCGATCCCGTCTCCGGCAGCTTCTGCCGCTGTAATTTCCGTTTGCGTGAAATCGATCGCCGTTTCCGTGAATTCCTGCAGCATCGAGTCGACCGACTCAGTTTCACTCTGCCCGTAGTGCCGGTTGATTGCGGTCAGGATTGCGTCGTTCGGGGCGACTTCGCATTTGATTTCGCGGTTCAGGATAAATCGTAGCTTGTCGATGACTTCGAACTTCATCGGGTCGTTGATGGCCACGACGATCGAGTCACCGTCAATTCGCAGAGGGAGAACGGCGTTTTCCCGGGCGACGGACTCGGGAACGAGACCAATGACGGTTTGCGGCACTTCGATAACGGTCAGGTCGATCGCTTCGTAGCCGAACTGAGCGGCTTGAGCGCTACTGATTTCAGAGGCGTCAACGTATTCCAGCTTGACCAGGGCGTCTTCGGTTCGAATTCCGAGGGTCGACGCCATTCCTTCAGCTTCGCTGAGCTGGTCCTGGCTGATTAATCCGCGGTCGACAAGCTGCTGACAGATATCGTTCGACACGGGGCGTCTCCCATTTCACGCAAGTTGGGCTTCGAAGTGAGTTTAGGTCGGGGAATCAGAAGTCTCGCATTACGTTTTGATCGGGGTTTGTCATGCCGTCAATGATTGAATGCGGGACTGAAATCGTCGCCTTTAGAAATGAAACGCGGCAACGCTGATAAATTGCCCGGACTTGAAGGTCGCGGTGCAGCAACTTAGCTAAGCAGAAGAAGATGTGATTAGTGGATCGATTCTGAAGAGGCCTCTACGGACTGTCAAGCACCGGCATGCTGTCGTCCGACGCTTCTCCCATCAAGCCTTGACTTTCCTGACTTTCGCTTCAGACGTTGGCAGTTGACCGGCCCGCGAAGAATCACTTGGCCGTCAGGTTGATGATGCCCGTCCAGTCTCCTGGTGGCTCGTAGTTGTGTGACGCAATTTGCAGGAGCAGGAAGTCTTTGGCTCGATCTTTGACGGGCATCTGGCCGAGCAGCTCTCGAGCTTCGTCCCAGTCGCCGGCGATAAAGGCCGTCACTGCGGCTTCGAAATCAACAATGTTCTGGTCGCTGAGTTCGCTGCGATTCTCGGACGGCAGCAACTGATTAACGTCGATCGGGGCGTTGACTCCGACTGGCTTGATCAATCCGATTCGGCGGCAGCGGCCTTCGCCTGGCGGCAGAGACTCTCGCACTGCGTCCGCCGTTGGGCCGTCTACCAGGATCGGGCAACCAATCTGCTTGGTCATGCTTTCCAGACGGGCGCCCAGGTTGACGACCGGACCAAAGACACCGACTTTTGCCTGGTGTCTCGTTCCGATTCGTCCAGCGATTGCTTTGCCACAGGCGACGCCGATTCCGATGCGGAACCCTTTGAGATCGGAGTTTCTGGTTTCCGAATTTGCCAGGTCGAACGTGTCCAACATGGCCAATGCAGCTCTGCAGGCTGGCAGTGGCCCTTCGGTCAACGGCAGCGGCCAGCCCCAGAAGCCCAGGGCGGAGTCACCCTGAAAGTCGGCGATGGCACCGTCATGCTTCACGATATTGGTCGTCATGACTTCCAATGCTTCGCTGACTCGGTCCAGTAGTCGCTGGAGGTTGTGTTTCGACTTTTCGGCGATTCTTGAATACCCACGGAGATCGCAGAACAGCACGGCGGTTTCATTTTCCGTCGGTTTCAGCGTTGTTCCGTCGTTTGCCTTGGCGACGGCCTCGACGACCGATGGCGAGAAGAACTGTCTCATTCCAGAAAACTGATCTTCAAGGCAACGGACCTGACGGATCGCTCCAACGAGCTGCGAAATCAATTCGGCAATCTGCACATCACCGGCGAGGTCGTCCGGTGTGAGTCCGGGCGGCAGCGAATCCGCATCGCCGAAGCGGCCTGAAACGTAAATGCACCAAGCGTTGGCCGAGCCCGCGATAATCGGCACGCAAAATCCCCAGCGGCCACGATCGGCGGAGAACGGGCTGGATTCAGCAACTCCAGCTTCGCGACGAACTCGGACAATGCTCTGCTGTTGCTTGACGGCTGCAGCCACCATCGTTCGGCTGATCTTCAAACGGTCAGTGTTCTCGCCTCCGTTCCAGTGGAGCACTTTGGGCTTGGCAGTCCGAATTGTGTCCGGATCTTCGCAATCGAGAGCAGTTATAGCAGTGGCGTGCGGAATCACCTCGGACAGGATGTCGATCAGAGCGACGCTTAGTTCGCGGTCGGTGGTGGACAACCAGAGGTTGTGAGAGAACTGCGAAACCATCGCGACTCGATGGTCGACCTGTCGAAGCGCCACCTGGGTGTGAGTTGATCCCTGAGGGTCGTCAGCCTCGAGCAAACGCTTGATTTGCGATTCCGGGCTGTCGCTGACGATGTGGAAAATCGTGCTGCCGATGCGAAACTCTTCCCCGACCTGAATGCTTGCCTGCTGGCAGGATGTTCCGCGCAGGAGGATCGGATTGAGCGCACCCTCAAGGCAACGGATCGTGGCTTCACGACCGTCCCACTGCAGAGCAGCGTGGCGGCGCGAGACTTTGCGGTCCCATTTCACCGCGCAGTCGTTATCCGAGCCTCGACCGATGTGCAAAAGCCCGCCTTCGGGGATTGGACTTTGCAGAAGTTGTGCCGGCTCAGGACCCTGAGCGACAAGATGCGGCATGACTCCTCTTTCTGATGAGGAACTGAACCTCTTGGAAAAAGTGGTCGAAGGGGACTTTCGACCATCTCCAACTGTCGGAGCCGCGTTTCCGTTCGAATAACTCGGTGCCGACAGTCGAGGGGTAGAGTTTTAGGTCATCCGGAGGGCAGGTTGCCACCCACGTCGAAGACTTCAGAACATATCGAATAAGGTGACGGGAAGCGTGATCTGGCTGGAATGAGGACGGAGTCAAGTAGGCTGGAACGAGCGCAGCGCTGTTCCGGCAACCTGCCCGAGGGAATTGGTGCCGGAACAGCGCTGCGATCGTTCCAGCCTACATGCGACAAGACTTCTCAGTCAGGTTCGAAGCATTCTGTGCCCGTCAGTCTGGCTGTTGGCGAGCGTGCTCCGCGTCGGCGAGATCAAATTGTTCCTCCGCAGACAACATTGAATCGACGGCGCCTTCGACCTCGTCCATGTTGCGAAGAGTTGCCCCCAGCGATTTATAAAGCTGCCCCATCGTTTCGGCGCTGGCCGCAATCCCGCCGGTTGAAGTCGGGTATTCGGCCAACCGTTCGATCGCGTATTCACTGATCTGCCGAGCTTCGTCCAGGCGGTTCTGTTGCCGAAGCATTCGAGCGATCGAATTTCGAAATCGCGCCGACCAGAGATGAAACGTCGCGACGTTCGGTTCGCGTCTGACGAGAGACTCCTGAAGTTCGAGGGCCGAACGCAGATTTCGCTCAGCTTCTGACATCAGCGTTCGGTGTTCCGATCCGTAAAACTCAAGAGCATGGCGTTCCTGAGTCGTCGCCAGCCGGCTGAGAATATGAACCAGAGAGTTTGTGTAGGCCGGGACGGTCGGGTGTTCCTCGACCAATTGGCGAGCGTGCTCGGCGGCCATCGCCAGGTTGGCTTCGGCGAGTTCAACATCTTCCGTCCTCATCCGTTCCGGGCGGCCTTCGGAATGCGCGTAAGCTTCGGCCAGAGCGAGGCGATACTCCGGAAGCTCGGGATACTCTTCAACGAGTTCTTCGAGCAGCTTGCAGGCTCGGTTCAATGTTTCGTTAGTGCCTTCGCTGCGCTGCTGCGAGGTTTCGCGGAGGCACAATGCCAGCAGAAAACGATAGCGCGCGACCGTCGGTGCTTCAGCCGTCAGTTGTTCCAGTAAGGCGATGGCTTGAGCAAAGTGTCTGAATCGCTCCTGGCGCTCATTGTTCTCGGGCGGCTGGCGACGGAACGGGCCATTGTTGGGTCCAAATCGTTCGCCGGGGCCGGGCCGAAGGTTGTCTCCACGCGGGAATTTTGTGTGGCCATCCGGAAACTGTTGAGAAGACACCGACTCTCCAGGACGAAGTCGTCGAGCAAGCAGACTATGCGTTCGCGCTTTTTCATAACGAACATCGGCGAGTTGTTGATCGCCTTTTGGAAGTGATGCCAGAAGATTCATCGCCTCGAGGTGCGATTCCTTTGAAGCATCCTGCTGAGCAAGCATCAACTCGCAAGCTCCGATACCGTTAAGCAGGCCCGCTTTGGTCAGAACGGGACTGCCGAATGAGTTGCTCACATCGTGGGTCGCGAGATTCTCATAGTCCGAGATCGCGATCCGGTACGAAGTGATGGCGGATTCATACTTTCCGAGGCGTTGGTAAATGTCGCCGACGCGCTGCCGAGCCTGGGCACATTTCAGAAGTAGCTTTGGATCATCGTCTGACTGGCTGGCCAGTCGTTCGTAGAATTCCAGCATTCCGGCCAGCAGACGAGCGGCTTCTGGAGACAACACCGCGTGCTCGGCGCTGGAAGAGCCGTCACTGGCGAGCGACGAACTCGAAGCAGCGATTGAATCTCCCGGTGCGAACTTTTCGAAAATTCGGTCGAGCGCTTCGAGCGCCAAGTCAGAAGTCTCTTCGGCACGCTCACGTTGGTCTCGCTCAGCCGTGTAACCAACGGCGGCGGCCACGGCGAACATCGTCATCGATAAAGCGGTCGCCAGCGACAGGCCGGCGACGACCGGGTTGCGACGCCCCCACCGCCAGAGCCGTTCGAAATGGCTGGCACGCCGGGCAAGGATTGGTCGGTCAGCAGCAAAACGGCGCAGGTCTTCGGCCAGCTCGCCAGCGGTCTGGTATCGATGATTAACGTCCGGTGCGGTCGCTTTAAGAATGACCGTTTCAAGATCGCGAGGGATGTCGGCCACGATTTTGCGAAGCGGTTCAAGTTGCCCTTCCATGATTTCGTTGATCAGGGCGCTGCGGCCGGTTGCCGACCACGCTCGCTTCCCAGTGACCAGTTCGTGCAGCGTGATTCCCAGGCTGTAGATATCGCTGCGCGAGTCCGTGTTTCCTCGGAACTGCTCCGGAGCCATGTAACGGATGGTGCCGACGACGTTCTCGGTGTGAGTGATATCGTCGCCTTCCATCGCCTTGGCGAGTCCGAAGTCCGTCACCCAGACGACTCCGTTTCCGTCGAGCATCAGATTGCCCGGCTTGATATCTCGATGCAGAGTTCCTTGGGCGTGTGCATAGTGCAGCCCGTCCGCCGCCTGGATGCCGACATCCACGATTTGAGCAACGCTCAGCGTCTGCGTTCTCGATGGGGGCTTCGGCGATCCGTCCTCGCCGGCATCCTCCGACTGCGAATCGGCGGCCCGTGTTTGTTGTGCGGTGAGATCGTGATTCGCCGTGTCGTCGACTGCTGTCTCTTTGGCAGCCCGTCCAGAATGAGTGCCAGTGGCACCCGTCGAATCCGCGGCGCCTTTGTCGACCTTCGGGAGCGAAGGAATCGACAGACTCGTTGAGTTGTCGTGGAGAAGGTCGTCCAGTTCAGAAGCCGGCTCCCGAGAATTTGCCGGCTTCACCGGAATCGATTTTGCCGTCGCCACGGAGTCCGCATTTTCTGACTGGCCGCCATCGTCCTTTTTGCCGGGACCACGATCGGGGACGAGCGACGCCAGACTTTGCGATTGGCTCTCGTCCGTCAGGCCGTCGAGTTCGGTCATCAGTTGGGAAGCAATCGAGTCTGACGCGGTGTCGGCATTGTCGCCTGTAAAAGTATCGAGGCCGATGCCATCGATGAGCTGCATGACGTAATAATGAAATCCTTCGGCCTCGCCGACTCCGAACACAGGGACAATATTGGTGTGGTGAAGCCGGGCTGCGGTTCGTGCTTCACGCTGGAATCTTTTGACAAGTTCCGGCTGGCTGGTGGAAAGCAACGGCAGGGCTTTGATGGCGACTCGTCGACCGAGCGACATTTGCTCGGCCTCATAAACGACGCCCATGCCTCCGCGGCCGACCTCGCGAATGATTCGAAAATCGCCGAGCTGCGAAAGCGGCACGTGGCCGGCGATCATTCCTCGTTTGGAAGCGGGTTGTTGATCCTGCTCGATCTGAATTTTCAGACCTTCCATCTGTGCGATGGTCGGAAACAGGTCGCAGATTTCTGTAGCGAGATCCGGGTGTTGCTTCGCGTAGTCGGCGATCGTTGGGGACTCGCCTTTGCGGTAACGTTCGACAAATTCAGCCGCAAGCTCGTCCAGCCGATCCTCGACCGGTTCGTCGTCAACGATTGTTTCTTCGTCCGGGTTGCTGGCCAATTGCAGACTCGAATACGCGACGCAGGAATTCAGCTCGGCCGGCTCAGTGAACTCGACATACGATTTCATGAGGCGGCTCCGGAAAGCGCAAATCACTGCAGCACTTTCCTCCCACTGGCGAGTCTTCGTCAGATGAGAATCTCACCCTCGGAAAAATTGCCAGCAAGGGAAGTCTGACAGAAAACAAACTCCGCCCCCGAACAACCCCGTGAGAGGCCACTCGGATTCCACCAGGAAACAACGGGCACAAAGTTTGAAACGAAAGACTTCACCACTTCACTACGCAAATTCCAGCCGGTTGTCCAGAACACGCCCATCGAAGTGGGGTTTTGGATGATCGGGAACAGCGTCTGGAATTGGACGAGGTTCGTAGGGTGGGCACCGCCCACCAGATTTGCGTTGGCGGGCGATGACTGCCAAAGCTGCAATGGTGGGCGGTGCCCACCCTACATCTTCGGGGGCCGCCGTGCGCTACTTCTGCAGGACGGTCGGGTCTGCGTCGAGAATGCAGTCTTCAAGACCGATCGCGGCCGCTTCCTGGATCAATACCGAGTGGTCACGATTTCGCTCGATGTCTGACCCGTTCAGTCGAGCACTCGACGAGCCGCCGATCGCCAGGCCGGCACGCCCGTTTTCACGCAGCGTCAATTTCTCGAGCCGAATTTCAGTCGCCAGGTCGTGCAGGTTTACGCCGTCCAGCCGGAAGTGCTGAATCGTCAGATCCGAGATCACAATATCGTGAGCCGCGAAAACCGTGATCCCGCAACTTCGTCGGGCGATCGACAGTCGCTGCGTCGACGGATCGACAAGCCGTTCGATCCGGTAATAGATCGAGCCGCGCCACGAGCACCACTGGTCGACTTCCAGGTCGGGAATCGAGTCCCACTTTTCGCCAGCCTGCGGTCGAACTTCCGGCAGTGCCTTGCCGTCGCGGACGAGCTGAAAGAACCCTTTGCGAAACGGCGTGACCTGCCAGACGTTGCGAGCCGCCTCCCGCCACGCACCTTCGGGAACAACCATCGCGCCGGTGATCGTCGCTCCATTTCCAATCAGGCGGAACGGCCGAAACGGATCGCCGCTGTTCTTCTCACCTTGAAACGAAAGGTTGTCGTAATACGGCACGCCCGTGTTTGCGATGACGATCGTGTCGGCGAAGCTGGCCAGTTTCAGTGCCTGAGAAATTGACTTTACCGGACCAGTGATGTTGCTCAGCGGCGTTTCGACGAGACCGTCGTGCCGGTCCTCACCGATTCGGTTGTTGACGTAAAATACTTCCGCGGTGGCCGACGTCGCGACGTTCAGCAGAATGGAGGCGACGGTAAGAAAGGCAACAACTTTCACGACAACTCTCCGGCAACGAACGGTAGGCTGGGACTTGTCCCAGCTTCATGCAATTGCTGGGTCGCGACCCAGCCTACGAATTTACACAACCCGACCTCATTGCTAAGTCGTCAATGGAAGCGGCCACTCGCCAGGCTCATTGAAGTTCCGCGGCTACTTCGGCAGAACAGGGTAGGGCAGTGACTGCCCGGCAAGGCCTGCCGCCAGATTCTGAACCGTCATTTCCATCATTCTTTGCCTCGTCCGATGAGACGCGCTTCCCAGGTGCGGAGCGATGACCAGGTTGTCCAACGTCAGCAGCGGGTGGTCGCGCGGCAGAGGTTCCGGGTCAGTCACGTCCAGAGCGGCTGAGCGGATTCGTCCGGCTTTGAGGGTTTCGTAAAGATCGTCGGTTACGACGACCGGTCCGCGAGCCATGTTGATCAACGTCGCCGACGGCTTCATCAGTTCGAACTGAGCCTTGCCGATCAGCCCAGTCGTCTCTTCGGTGAGCGGACAGTTCAATGCAACGAAGTCGCTTTCTTTGAGCAGGTCGTCCAGCGACCGGAATGCGACGCCCAGTTCCTCCTCGGCGGCTTCGTCACGCCGCCGGTTGTGATACAGAATCTTCATGTCGAACGCGCGAGCCCGCTTCGCCACCTGCTTCCCGATTCGACCCATGCCGACGATCCCCAGCGTGCTGCCTGTGACTTCGTGCCCGATCAGAATTGCAGGGTCGTAATGAGTGAATTCCGGCCCGCGAGCAAAGTGATCGCCGATGACGACGTTCCTCGCCGATGCCATCAACAAAGCCATCGTCATGTCGGCCGTCGCGTCGTCCAGGCATCCCGGAGTATTTCCCACCGGCAGCCGCCGTTCGTGAGCATCCGCAACGACAATATGATCAACGCCGACTCCGTGATTGCTGATAACCTTCAGATTCGGCATGCGATCCATCAGTGCCCCGTCGACTCCCGGATGTCCGTACGTGATCACGCCGACACAAGTCGCCAGGGCCTCGGAGCCTTCCGAAGCATCCCAGGGGAAAATCTGATACCCGTCGCCCAGCATTTCCAGCAACGGCGCCGGCAACCCATCACCCATAATCGGAGTTGTCATCTGCATTCGTCCTTCCTTTTTTCAGCATTCGTAGGGTATGACAAGCGCAGCGCCGGCATACCATTTCCGTGAAATCGACCGTCGAGCCGCCCTCTACTCACCCCACTCTGGACTACTCCAGCCCGGGGTTGGATCCACACCACCCCAATCAATGTCATACTGACCAGCTTCGACAAATCGATGAAACGAAGACCAGGGCCAATCCCGAACCCGTTTCACGAGTTGGTGCTTTCGGGGATTCCAATGACTATAGTCAACGCACCGTTGTAGATCAGCCTCGTTCCGAACGGTGTGTTCCCAGAAGCGGGGTTGCCACACGCCTCGCCGCCGCTGATTCGTTCGTGACTTTGACTGTTTCGATTCGGAGCCACCTTTTTCGATCCATCGATTGGTGAACTCTTCTTTAATTCGCATC
>JBLFXD010000077.1:0-13297 GCA_047611045.1 Planctomycetaceae bacterium
CAAGCTCGCCAAAGTGGCGAAGATAAACCAGTTTCACGTGTCGCTCTTCGCCGAGTTTCTGCAGAAAATGGCCGCGACTCGCGAAGGCAACGGCTCGCTGCTCGACCATTCGCTTTACCTTTACGGCAGTGGAATGGGCGACCCGGACGCGCATGATCACACCGACCTTCCGCTCATCGTGGCCGGTGGAGCGGCGGGCAACATGCGAGGCGGTCGGCACGTCACCTACGAAAAGCACACTCCGATGGCCAATCTGCACCTCACGTTGCTGAACAAGGCAGGCGTCGAAATGGACTCCTTCGCCGACAGCAACGGCACGGCCGACGAGTTGTTCGCTCCGGTTTCTCTGTAGTCGGTTGATGGAATATTGAGTGAACGATTGATGAATACTTTTCGCGACATCGTGGTGAAGCGGCCTGGTCAGACTGAGGCTCACGCAAAGGCGATGAGACGCAAAGATTTGCTCAGTGTTTCCAGCGTGTGTCTGGTCACTCTTCTGCTAGTCAGCATGCCGTCAATAGTTCTGACGAATGATACGAAGCCCGCGGACGGGCGAGCGGGCGATCCTCGTTTGGTAATCGCTGCCGAAGCGAAGCGCTGGGCCGAAGTGGCAAGTCTGGTCGAACAGGGCGCCGGCATTAACGAGTCACAGCCTGATGGCATGACCGCTTTGCACTGGGCAGTTCACCACGGCGACCTGAGAACCGTTCGTCTGCTGATCGACGCGAAGTGCGACGTTAACGTGGCGACTCGTTATGAAGTGACGCCACTTTCAATCGCTTGCCAACTCGGCCGCGCTGAAAGCGTTGAACGGTTGCTGGCAGCCGGCGCGGATGTCAACGCGATTTTACCCGGCGGAGTAACACTCCTGATGACGGCGTGCCGGACTGGCAATGCCGAAGTCGTCCGTCACCTGTTGAAGAGCAAAGCTCGATTCAACGCCGCGGAACGACGAGGGCAGACGGCATTGATGTGGGCGGCCGCCGAAGGACACGCCGAGGTGATGGACCTGCTGATCAAGGCTGGCGCCGATGTCAACGCCTCAACGTCGAACGGTTTTTCGGCGATCATGTTTGCCGCAAGGCAAGGCCACATCGAGGCCGTCAAACGACTTCTGGCGGCGGGAGTCGACGTCAACACGGCGATGCATCCAAAGACGAAGGGCAACCGAACGCCGCGAGACGGAACGTCGGTACTTCAATTGGCAGTCGAAAGTGGCCACTTCGAACTCGCGCTGATCCTCGTTCAGAACGGCGCCGACCCCAACGATCAGCGCAGCGGCTTTACTCCCCTGCACGTTTTGAGCTGGGTGCGAAAACCCGACCGAGGAGAGAATGCCAAGGGTGATCCGTCCCCGCGTGGTTCCGGACGGCTGACCAGCCTGGAGTTTGTCCGCGAGCTTGCCCACGCCGGAGCGAACGTCAACGCGCGACTCAACAAGGGAACCGGAGGGCGGGCTGTTCTCAACAAACGCGGTGCCACGCCGTTTCTGCTGGCTGCAAAGACCGCCGACATTCCATTCATGAAGCTTCTGCTCGAATTGGGAGCTGACCCAACGATTCCGAACTCAGAAGGCAGCATGCCCATCATGGCTGCCGCTGGAATCGGAGTTCGCGCTGTCGGCGAAGAGGCCGGCACAGAACCCGAAGTTCTGGAAGCCATCGACTTCCTGATGAAGCTCGGCGCTGACATCAACGCGAAAGACGACAACGGCGAAACGGCCATGCACGGCGCGGCTTATCGAAACTTCCCGCGAGTGGTCGCATCACTGGCGAAACACGGAGCCGATCCCGCCGTCTGGAATCAGAAGAACAAACACGGCTGGACGCCCGAAATGATCGCTTCTGGGAAACGTCCCGGATCGTTCAAGCCCTCCCCAGAAACAATCCACGCTCTGCGAGCCGCGATGGCTGTCACGGAGGATTAGGTGCAGTTACTGTCAGAAATTGGTATTTCGCTCTGCTACACGCAATCAATGGTAAAACGTTTGCAGGCGACCGATTTTTCGTAGGGTATGTCAAGCGCAGCGCCGGTGTACCATCGCGAAGTTGTTGCGAATGAAATGGTACGCTACGAGTTGTAACTCTTGCTGAGTCAGGTCATCGCTTCGAGATTCATCAGAATGATTTTGCGATATGAAGAATGGGAAGCGTCAATCTACTCAGCATGATGATGAATCGTCGAACGCAGCCACGTTCACACAGACCGCGACCGCGTGGCACGAAGCCGGGCATGCTGTGATGGCGGTTTCGTTGGGACGTTCGATTGAGAAAGTCACGATCTCTCCAGCTCAACTTCAGACTGGCGGGAGCCGTTTGGGGATCTGCAAGATTCAGAAAGGGCGGTCCAAGGCGTCGAACGATCGAATCGAAGAAGACGTCATGATTCTGCTCGCTGGGATGGTCGGCGAAAGCCGTTTTACCGGTCGGTACTGCACGGACGGAGCCGCTCAGGATCTTGCGTTCGTTGAGCGGTTACTCTCAACTCGAGTCAGCAACGATCGGCAACTCGAACGTCTCACCAGACGCATGCTCGACAAAACCGAGCACGTGCTCGGTTCGGAAAGCCACGCCAAGGCAATCGAATTCATCGCTGAGGAGCTCGTCCGCAAAGTAACCGTCAGCGGTCGTGCCGTCCGCCACTTCTTTCAGCAGGCGACACGCGAAGCGAAATAAGTCAGCAACTTACCGAGCGCGCCGCCGAACGATCTCCGGCAGACGTTTGTCGTCGAGGTTCACTATCTTCACGTGCTTATCGTTCCCGAGTTCCGGGCCTGGCGTGCTGCGGCCGTTGGCCACTTGCTTTTGAAGAAGGGCGACCATTTGCGCAACCCGTTCAGGATGCTGCGCGGCAAGGTTGTGGTCTTCGTGAAGATCTTTGGAGAGGTCGAATAGCTGGACGAAGGGAGCGCTCAACAGATCGGACTCGTCGAGCTTGCCGTCGAACTTTTCGAGAGCCTGCTTCCAGGCGACTGCCGGCATTGGATCATTACCTTCTGCGTTTGGTGAGTTTGTCGTACCGCTGCCGGGGCAAAGGCAGAGTTTCCAGTTTCCGTCTCTCACAGCAAACGATGCCACCGATTGCATGACTAGATTCTTTCTCTCGCCTTGAGCCTTCGGGTCACGCAGTAGTCTGGCAAAACTGATCGAGTCGGGGCCTTCGGTGTCTCCAAGTGTGACATCTGTCAATTCGGCAAGAGTCGCCATGAAATCGTTCAGGCCGACGAGGGCGTCGCACGTAGCTCTTTCAGCAATGACTCCCGGCCAGTTGGCGACGAGCGGAACTCTCAGCCCACCTTCGTAGACCGAGAATTTGTAACCTCGATGAGGCCCGTTCGAGTGATGGCCCTGGGCTTCCAGTTGACGAATTTGTGCCGGTGTTGATTTCAGGATATTACCGGCGTACGGAGCCGGGCCGTGGTCCGATGAAAACATGACGAGCGTGTTCTCGTCGAGGCCCTGCTTCTTCAACGCCGCCATAACACGCTCGATCGAATGGTCGACTTCCATCACAAAGTCGCCGTAGACGCCGAGTTTGCTTTTGCCCTGCCAGTTGACACCGGGGCTGGTTGGCGTGTGAGGGGCCGTCAGAGCGAGGAACAGGAAGAACGGATCGTCTTTCGTCTGCTTCGCGATGAACGACTCCGCTTCGGAGTAGAAGGCGGCGAGGACTTCATGGTCCTGAAAGTCCTTCTCGGCAGGACCGACACGGTTAAAGGCGCTCCACCCTTTCTGAGCAGTGACTTCACCCTGCCACACATTGTTCCGCGCAAAGGCGTACGGAAACATGTCCAACGAGCCCGGCAGGATGAAACTTTCGTCGAAGCCAAACTGCGGCGGTCCGTACTTGAGTGGCTTTGTGAAATCGACGTTTGTCGGGTTCTGCGATTTCCCGTCGCGCGTGGTCATCACTGTGCCGAGGTGCCACTTGCCGACATAGCCGGTGCGATAGCCGGCTCGCTTCAGGACTTTGCCAAGCGTCGACTTCTCGGTGTTTGGACGAGGACCGACGAAACCCCACGGGCCGCTGTTAACGGTCGCCCCGAATCGCCAGTTGTAGCGCCCGGTCATCAGCGCTCGACGAGTCGGTCCGCAAAACGAAGCGTTGACATGGGCATCCGTAAAACGCAAACCGCCTGCCGCAAGAGCATCGATATTCGGAGTGTCGATGAGGCAACGGTCACCGCCGTAACAGTTGACGTCGCCGATGCCGAGATCGTCAGCCAGAATGAAAACGATGTTCGGCCTGGCCGCGAACGCTTCCGCCGAAAAACTGCACAGAACCGCGACGACGAGAAACAGGCAACGGCGCATACAGGAAACCTCTCGGGCACGAAAATTTGAAAGCCAAAGCCCAGTGTTGAAACGCGGCCCTGACTTACTTTCGCTTCTTTGGTGCTGCCGTGTTGTTGTTTGCCGGAATCGGACTTTCGAAACCGTTGTACATTACAGGCTTGATGCCGCGAGCGTAGCCGCCACCTCGGAAGGTATTCGGCTGGTACTTGCCGACAAAATCGATGTTTGAATTAGCCACGATTCCGTCTTCCAGACCGACCAGCCAGTAAGTCGCGTTGACGATCATTCGGCGATAACCGTAGTTCACGATGTCCTCGGACGCGCCGTAGAGCGACGTGAAGACTCGGCCCTTTTCGCCGTTTGCGCCGGCGTACTCGCGAGTCCATTCCGAAGCCATCGGTGGCTTGGAAGCGTCTGGTTCGCCGTCGGCCTGCATGCTCATCAACGGCTGAGCCATCGTCAGGATATTCCAGTCATCCTGCGGCACGGCGTTGTAGCCTCCTGCTTGAACGTGGATATTTTTGACACCGGTCAGAATCGGGTGTTTGGCTCTCTTCGGGACAATCGTGATTCGCGTACTCTGCTTGTGGTTTTTGCCGTAATGTCCGACCCACGTCTGGCCTAACACCTGATGACCGAAACCCAGCTCGTAGCCTTTGTCATTCGCCTGAAAGTCGTACTTCGAATAAGCACTTTCCTTGTTTCCATACTTGAAGCCGTGGGTCGACGTCCGCAGACCCATGACTGGCCCGCCGCGTTTCAGGTACGCGTCGATATGTTTCATCTGGTCGTCGGGCAGTGCCTGAAACCGAGTGAACATCACCATGCCGTCGGCCGATTCGAGAGCTTCAAGTCCGGGGATGTTGGATTCGCCCGCTTTGATTTCGCCGTTCTCATCAAGCCCGAAGAGAACCGTACAGTCGAACCCGTGGTGCTTCGCCAGAATCCGAGCCATCGCCGGCAGCGTTTCTTCGCCTCGGTATTCGTGATCGCTGGCGATGAAGACAAGGTGCTTGCCTTTGGACAAAGACTCAGTCGCTTTGTATCTGACCGGGTTAGCCGACGGAGCCTGGGCTGCCGACTGATCAGGCTGAGCGAGGCCAACAGCAAGCACAAGAGACAAGTGAAGCAACATGAGGTGGCGAATCATCGTTCGGTAGTCCTGTTGAGGAGAGTGGAGTGTTACCAGGAGCGTCAGCACGGCCTCTATGCCATTAATTCGGACAGAGGCCCCGCAATGTCAAGATCTTTGAGTTGAGCGTCGAGTTGGCCGAAGTGATCGTCTGTCTGAATGCCGGCACTCTGCATGAGCGTCATGTAAAGGTTTGCGATCGTTCGGTGGCCGGCGTTCTGATAGCTCGGATACTGAATGTAGCGACCTGATTTGAGTCGGTTATTCATCCCGCCGACCAGAACGAACGGCCAATCTTTCTGGCCATCGTGGTGCTGACCGCCGGCGCAGGATGTGTAGACGATCGTCGTGTTGTCGAGCATCGTGCCGTTGCCTTCGGGGATGCTCTTCAGGTGCTTTGCCATCCTGGCGACAAACCCGAGTTGCAGCTTGTCGACCTCTTTGCGAGCTCGCGGACCGTCCCAGCCGTTGGCTGTTTGTCCGTCACCGAGATGTCCCAGAGCGTGCACATGCTGGTTGATTCCGAGGTCGGAATAGATGATCCCCAGCGTGTCGGGCCGCACGGTAATGACATTCGTGAGGCCAGTCACCAATGCCGCGGTTGCCAGTTCGAAGTGCAGTCCCATACGCGTCGACGGGACCATCGAGTCGTAGCGGTTCGTCAGCTCTGGAGCGAAGCGTTTAATGCGTTCGTCAAGCTGCACTTTCTTCTGTCCGCGAATTCGCAGCGACTCGAAAGCCTCGGTGTAATGAGCGAACCGATCTTTCTCAGAGGCCGAAAGCTGCCGCTCGATCCGTTTCGCATCGCCCTTCATGAAATCCATCAGGTTGGTGTCCAGTGTCAGCTTTTGTCGAAGTTTTTCCGGGGAAATGACGGCCGAGCCGAACAGCTCCATGTAGGCCTTCTTCGGGCTGGCCTGATAAGCAACCGGACGTCCCTTCGCCATCGCTGAGATGTTCGGGTAGCAATAGCTGTCGCCGGGCTGACGAGTGTATTGCTCAAGTAAAGGGCCGTTCATGGCCATGCCGTACATCTTGTACGGGCCACTCGAAACGTGTTGACCGAGCACGCAGTCGATTGTCGGCGCGATAGCCACTTGCTCGGAATGGTGGCAGGACAGTGCCCCATATCCGGCGGTGTGATTCCCGACGAAGTTCCTTCCCGAAAGGCCCTGGATGATCGTCAGTTGATCCTTGACCTCTTCTAACGCTTTGAAATTGTCGGGTAGCTCGTGATCAGCGAGCGAAACGTCGACGAGCCTGTCGCGGTTCTTGCTCCACTGATCTGTTAAGCCGGTCGGAATGAGGTTTTCCTTATCGACGCCGCTCGACTTGACGACGAAGACGAAGCGTTTGGGCAACGCGGCTTCACTGTCCGAAGCGTGAGCCGCCACGCTTCGAAGAAATGGAGTCAGCGCCAGCGGAGCTGAACCGAAAGTCGCAATCGCGTTTCGTCGAGTCAGTGACATATCGATTCTCGTGTCCAGGAGTCATCAATTGAATTCGAGTCGAGGTTTTCTGCTAATCAACTTATCGGCGGAGCAGAAACGAGTCTGAAGTCAGCAATGAAACGACTAGAGCCTTAAAGCTCCCGCCATTGTTCAGATAACTTTGCTCAGCTTCCACCAACGTCCGGGAATCGCTCAGCATTTCGTTGCGGCCCATGAAATATCGAAACAGATGCCGAATGAACGACTGCCGCGCACGGGCGGAGCCACCGAGTCGATGCAGCATCTCGATCGCGTTCTCAACTTCTCCATCAACTTCCGGATCGCCCGAGCCACGAATCTCGCCTTTCGAGTCGATCGCCCGTGAAGTGAGTTTGCCTTCAGTCAGCCACCGGTCGAATTGCTCGCCGCGTTTGTGAACGATATTACCGTCTTCATCGAAGTAGACGTGAGTCCGATGTCGTCCCCAGTCGTCGAAGACTTCAAATGGTTCGCCCAACGGGTTCATTTTGCGGTGACAACGCCAGCACCTGGTGGCTCGCAACGGCTCCATTCTTTCTCTCAGTGTCTTGTGAGGATCGTTAGGCACGTTGGCATCGACGTCGGGCGGGACATCCTGGATGACGCCGGCCAGAAGTTTCTCCTGAACCCAGCGACCTCGGCGGATGGGATCGTTTCCGTCATTCACGGAATGCGCCGCCAGCCATGCAGGATGTGTGAGGATGCCGGCCCGTTGATCTTTGGGGAGTTCGAACGGCTGCTTCGGTTCCCAGCTCCACTTCTGACGTTGCTCGCGATGTGTCGGCGGCAGGTTGTAAACCGCGATGTAGATCAGGTCGGACTGACCTCGGATCGGTTTGTTGTTGACTCGTTCGAAGGGCCAGCCGGGAAACGGAGTGAAGTCATCTTCAATTGCTTCTCGGACGATTTTTGCACGAGCAGTGGCTTGCCGACGAATTCGGTCGAGCTCCTCTTTCTCCTGCTTCCGCTCGGGATCACGTTTCGCCCGTTTGAACTCTTCGATACGGCGACTGACTTTCCGCTCGACATAGTCCGGATGCTGTACATCCTCCAGGTACTGACGGGCGATGTCGTTGTCTCCGGGGTGCGCCACGTAGAACCGGTTACTCGTCAACAGCTCGCGAATCACATCCTGATCGCGGTTGATGAAATATTCGACAAGCTGCTCGGCTTCGTACATCAAACGGTTTGTATTCCACTGCCTGATGTCTGACTCCCGGACGCGAGTCATGTCTTTAAACACTTTGTCGGCTTGATTGAATCCGAAGAACTCTTCAAAGAACCGAGTAATCCGGGGCGTTCTTTGAGGCGTCATTCCTTCGTCAAGAATCGATCTGACAACTGCAGCGATATCGTCCTTTGCCTCCAGTTTTTTGAAACGAATCCCGTCTCTCAACTGCGTGTTCTGTTCCGGCAATGAGTCCGTCAGTGCGTAAGCAAGTGAGTAAGCAACCTCGTCCGGCGACAATTGCCGCCGACCGTGTTGATCGACCGCCCCAAGGCCCAGCTCCATCCTGTAAATGGATTCGCTGCAGAGGTACATCGCCTTGATGGTCGTCTTGATCCCTTCCAGACTTCCGCCGTCCGCGATGTTCTTTTGTAGGAAGGCGAGGTACTTCTGCTGTTCCTCGTCGCTCGGAAGTCGACCGACAGCTCGGCGAAATTCGTCGCGGATCACGTTGGCCAGGTGCTCGTCCGACGGTACTGATAGATCATCCGCGAAAAGCTTGAACTTTCCGTCCCGCGTCCACAAATCCAGAAGCTGATCCGTGTTGATCAGGATCATTTCAACCGTGCTTTGATCAACTCCGCTGGTCGCCGAGTAATCACGTACGCCGCCTTCGCTCGTCACAAAACTGAAAGGGCTCTGCGCGTCTCGGATGCCTTTTCGCTTGAAGATCTGAGGACTGAATCGCCACAGCCTCGACGGCGAAAATGGCGGAGTCGTCACAGTTCCCGAAAACAACAGCTCGTGACTGACGTAGTTGCCGTATTCGGGTTTGAGCAGCTTGTCCCGATAATTCTCTGCCCGGCCTGAGACTTCCATTTGCTGCTCAATCCAGAGCACCACTTTCGCCTTCGCGAGAGCATCCGGCCGTTCTTCGTTCGGCGGAGGCATGTCGTCAAACTGCAATGCTTGCAGGACGTTTTCCCAGACCTGCGCCGCTGAGCCAGCCGCAAGGTCACTCGCGATCTGATCCAGTCGGGTTTTGCCTTCGGCCTCATCGCCGGAGTGGCAATCGACACAGTGCTGCTTCAGAAACGGCTTAACAGTCGCCTTGAATTCCTGTTCAACGTTCTGCGCCGTGGCTACCGAAGTCGCTTGCGCGAACACAGCGGCAACTGCAGCCAGCGCCACGACAACTGAGGCGAAGTCCCGTTGAGGGTGATTCCGGAGCGGTGCCGTCATAGGTCTGAACTCTTTCACGATTTAGAAATCACCTCAGCGTTGGAAATGCCAGGCATCAGGCAGGTCTGCGAAGTCCCATTTGTCAGCACTATGCCATGACTTCTGTGATGTCGCTGGTGCTGTCGCTGAACTTTTCAGTTGGGCCGGCGAGTTGGTTGGCGAAGGTGTGGAAGAGGTTGGAGAGCGGAACATTGTCGCCGTAGTGAAGGTGGGAGCCGTGTTTGAAGCCGAGGTTTGCACCACCACTCAGGATGATCGGGTAGTTGATGGCCTTGTGAGTTTTGCTCGTCGCGCATCCGTAAAAACAAAGCGTGTTGTCGAGCAGCGTGCCATTGCCTTCCTGGACGGAGTCGAGCTTCTTGAGGAAGTCAGCGTACATCTCGTTGAGGAAAGCGAGATAGCTGGCGACTTTGGCGTAGTTCTTCTTTTCGTGGGAAAGGCTGTGAGAAGAATTCGCCAGGCCGATTGCGGATGGGAATCGATCGGTTACTCCCGCTTCTTCGCAGGCAGTCTGGAAGGTCGCGACCCGGGTGGTGTCGGTCTGCAAAGCCAAGGCGAGGAGGTCGTACATGACCGTCAGGTACTCGCGCGGCGTCGTCGGATTTGATTCGAGTTCCAGGTCGGCGGGATCAACCATTGGCTTCGGTGTGCTCTGCCATTGTTCGGACCGTTTGGTCATACGCTCGACCTCGCGAACCGAGGTCAGGTACTCGTCCATCTTTTTTCGATCTGTCGCGCCGAGGCGACGATTCAAATCTTTGGCTTCGCTGAGCACGTCATCGAGAATGCTGCGGCGACTGGCGAGAGCGTTTTTCTCGGACTCGGTGACTGTTCCGAACATTCGTCGAAAGATTTCAGCTGGATTGTTCTGAGCCGGGATCGGGCGACCGCTGCGGTCGAACGAGAGCGTCGAAGAACGGTACGGACGGTTAACTCCGCCAAACGAGGACATCACCAGCGACTGGAATCGGGTGTCCTGTCCCATCGACTGAGCGAGGTACTGATCAATCGAGATGGATTGCTTGTCGTAGGTCTTGAGGATGTCTGCACCGGTCAGAAAATAATCGGCGCCTTTGTGGGCAGACGTTCCTCTCATTGATGGATGAGAAAGCCCCGACAGGAATGTGACCTTCTCCCGCAGCGGCATGATGCTTTGATGCATGGCCGGTGCCACGTAGTCCCTGCCTTCTCCGACAGGGAACCAGCCGTGGTCCATCCGGTCGGGAGCGTCGTCGGCGGGCATCGGGACTCCGTAGGCGAAGTACCCTGCAATGAATCTTTGCTTCGGAGCGGCTTGTTTGTCAGCGGCCATGCACTCCAGCCAGGGCAGCGCGAGGCTAACGCCGGCAGACTTCAAGGCGGTTCTTCGATCGAGGTGCCAGGATTTTGAGTTCATGAGGGACGCTTTGTTTATTTCGTGAGAAAGGGCTCGGACAGGACGATCTGTTTTAACAAAGTCTGGAACGAATCGCCGTCCTGTTCGAGGTTTTTGCAGATGGAATCCACGGCTGAGCGATCGGAAAATTCGAGATACCGGCCCAGACTGTAGGACATGACCTTTCGAACGATGGCTCTTCTGAACTGTGGCTTTTTCTCGGTCAGAATGTAGTTCTTGAGATCGTCCAGATTCTGAATCTGTCTGCCGTTTCTGAGTTCGGTGGAAGGGTCGATACTGACGCTCTGGTGTGGATTCTTGACGAGGGGATCGCTGGTCCCCTCGCGCCACTGGCCGAGAGCATTGTAGTTTTCGAAGGCGACCCCCCACGGATCGATCTTGCTGTGGCAGTCGCGACAACTCTCGACCTGAGCGTGTTCAATCAGACGTTCCTTTAAGGACAACGTTGCTTCGTCCTTTGCTTCCGGCTCTGGCAGGTCCGGCACGTTCGGTGGTGGCGGCGGAGGCGGATCATCGAGCAGACGCTCCAGAATCCAGACGCCCCGTTTGATGGGATGCGTTTCCGCGCCGGTGGAATTTCCAAACAACATGCTGGCCTGAGTCATCAGGCCGCCGCGATGGTGCTCTTTCTCGAGCGGGTGAATCTGAAAACCGCCGCTGACATCCGGAATGCGATAGTGCCTCGCCAGGGTCGGATTCAAAACGGCGAAGTCCGAGTTGACGAAATTCGTGATGCTCAGATTTTCCTTCACGACGTGATGAACGAACCTGATGGATTCTTCTTCGAAGAGATCCTTGGTCTTCTCCGTGAAATCGAAGTACTCCGGGTTCACCGCAAGGCGTCGAATTCCAGCGAGATCCAACCATTGAGCGGCAAAGTTTTCCGAGAAGCCACGCGACTTCGGATCGGTGATCATCCGGTCCACTTGCGCGACTAGAACTGACGGTTCGTGCAATTGCTCTTTCGATGCCAGCTCGAAGAGCGTGTTGTCGGGCATGGAACTCCAAAGAAAATACGAAAGCCGAGACGCGAGTTCGTAGTCGTCAAGTTGCCGCCGAGCGATCGGCGATTCCGCATCGACGATTTCTTCAGCAGGTTCGGAAATCAGGAGAAAGTTGGATGAGCACAGCACGGCGGTCAGTGTCGAGATGATGGTCGCTTCGAACGACGCTTCCTGGTCCCGCAATTTTCGGAACAGCGCGACTTTTCGGTCAACTTCGTCGGGGGCAACCGGACGGCGATAGGCTCGCTCCATGAACCTGCCGATGACCTCGCGAGCGTAGACAGGCTTGTCCTCCCGATTGTCTGAATCGAAGAGAATCGCCTGTCGCTGTGGAGTCGGCCAGGACTCGTAGTAGTTGCCTTTGATTTCGACCCAGTCGATCTTCAGTTTGGGAAGTTCTTCGTAAGTAAGATCGCTGGTACCTCGACGAAAGTCGTTGAAGATTCGGAAATAGGAAGGTCTGCTCGGCTTGTTCGACTGGAATGGAAAGTTCGCGCCCTGCACGACAAATTCGTAGGTCGCAGATTCAGTCGAACGAATTTCAATGTTGGCAGCGTCTTTCTGATCAGAGACTCCGTTACCGCGGAATGACCCCAGCTCGAACGAGAGTCTTGGGTAAGTGTCCCCTTTTCCCGGTATCGCCGCCGCTCGGATTCGAATAAGAACCGGAGCGTCGTGAGGAACCTCGTACAGCTCGACACGAAACTCAGGCTGGTATCCGGATCGTCCGTCGCCCAGAGCGCCTCCGATCTTTCTGTCAGCAGCGAACGGATCACCAATTTTGTCGGCAGGCCGGTTTCCGGCGAGCAGTATTGAGTCGCCCGCTAGCTCTCCATGATCCAGTCGGAAAAGCGGACCGCGGGCATTGTTGCCCGGGCGGTAGTGCTGACCGTTAATGCTGTAACTCGTTCCCGATGGCTTCTTCTTTGGCCGTCTTTTCTTGTTGTTCGCAGCGGGTGCTTCTTCCGGCTTGAACGCCAGCTCGGGCTCGACTCGAACGAAGTACGGAGCCGGCTGCTCGGCTGGAGTCAGGATGATTCTCTCTAAGGCCGCTCGGGCAATCCGCTCGAAGTATTCGAGGTGAAGGGCCGACGTGCCGAGCACGCTGCTGTTGTTTTTGAATCCTTCCTGAGCAGCACCTTCCGGCGGCAAGTCAGTCGCGTATTGCAGATCGAGGCCGAGCAGATCACGCAGCGTGTTGTTGTATTCGTAGGCGGTGAGGCGTCGCAGGACATTCCTCCCGCCGGTGGACCGCTTCGCTTCCATCGCCTGCCGAAGCGATGCTGTGAGTGCCTCAACAATGACCTGCCGCTCGGCGTGTTTGGGCTGAACCTTCGCTTCTTTCGGTGGCATCTCGCTGACGTTGATCAGGTCGAGCACTTCCTGCCACATGTCCGTGTCGCTTCCGAGGACCATGTCGGGGTCGAGCTTGTCGACACGCAGATCAGCTTTCTGTTTGCCGGGGCCGTGACAGCCCACACAATACTTCGTGAGAAACGGCCGAACGTGCGTCTCGTAACCCTGCCCGTTTGAGACGGCGGGAAACAACGTGAGAACTACCGCCAAGCATAAAATTGACAATTTTAACTTC